>JAHDHW010000007.1:49074-65328 GCA_020631105.1 Saprospiraceae bacterium
CGATCCCGACCGAAGATTTGGCGAAAAAAATCAGAGCAGTGTTGGCAAAAGTTGAAAAATGAATAAAAGCTAGAAGAAGTTATGATAATAACAAGCTAATCCTGGTTAATATATTGGATTATCTGGCTGGCTGGAATAAATTGCTGCTCTCATAAAGCAAAGCGTACATAAACAGCAGAAAAATTAAAAGGGAGAGAATTTTTCAATACGTAAGATTTTTGTTATCTTCGTTATGGATTAAATTCCGCTCTATATGCATTATTTCCCCTGGAAATGCAAAGACTACTTTTGAAGCCGGTGTAGTGCTAACCCAGTGCTACACCTTTTTTTATGCCCTGATGTATTATTTTTATTCGCCGATATCCTTTGGCGATGACTCGCCTTTGTCCCCGCAGAAACTTTTAGTACTCATCTTATGTTTTTAAGTATATGGCAAAACAAGAAAAGATTAGTTGGCGGGATAATTTTACCGCCTTACGTTATATACCAAGATTTTTCTCTCTTATCTGGCAAACCAATAAACTCTATTTCTCTGCAAATATTTTAATGCGCTTGTTTAAATCGATGCTTCCTGTACTTTTGTTATGGGTCGGTAAATTGATTATTGATGAAGTGCTTTTGCAGGTTGACGCTATCGAAAAGGATTACTCACAAATATGGTTTTTGCTAGGAATAGAATTTGGCTTAGCGATTTTTTCAAATCTCTTAAGTCGAGCAATCAGCTTAACAGATGGCCTCTTGGGGGATCTGTACTCCAATAAATCTTCGGTAGAATTAATTCAGAAAGCAGCAACTATGCAGTTAAGTCAATTGGAAGATGCTACTTTCTATGATAAACTTGAACGAGCAAGAAGACAAACCAATAACCGGGTAACCTTGATGTCTACGGTATTGAGTCAGGGGCAGGATATTATTACCGTGATTTCTTTGATAACAGGGCTTATTGTTTTTCAGCCTTTTCTAATTTTACTACTATTGGTAGCCATTATTCCTTCTTTTTTAAACGAAATTAAGTTTAGTCGGCATAGTTATTCTTTAGTACGTTCCTGGACACCAGAGCGAAGAGAGTTGGACTATCTTCGATATATTGGCGCTAGTGATATTACAGCGAAGGAAGTAAAACTATTCAGTCTGGCTGATTTTTTAAGTGAGCGCTTCTCCAAACTTGCGGACAAGTATTACTTAGCAAATCGTGCCTTGGCAGTGAAAAGAGCAGCCTGGGGAAGCATCTTTAATGTCATAGGTGATCTTTCTTATTATGCAGCATATGTAATCATAGTTATGCGCACCGTGGCAGCTGTGATCACGATTGGAGATCTTACCTTTTTAGCGGGCTCTTTCCGAAATCTTAGAAACCAACTTCAAAGTATCTTTCAACGGTTTACGCGCATCACAGAAAGTGCATTATACCTCAAAGACTATTTTGACTTCATGGATATTGATAATGAAAATGTTGAAGAAGCGAAGCATGCTGGGCCTATCCCTCCTGTTCAAGAAGGTTTTACTTTTGAAAATGTCTCTTTTAAATATCCGGGCTCTGACCAGTACGTTTTAAGGAAGGTAAGTTTCCTTTTAAGGGCGGGAGAAAAAATGGCTCTGGTAGGGGAGAATGGAGCTGGTAAAACAACCCTGGTGAAACTATTACTCAGGATGTATGAACCTACAGAAGGAAGAATATTGCTCGATGGAAAAGACATTTGGAGTTTTGATCCCAATGAGTATCAAAAATGCTTTGGGGTGATTTTTCAAGACTTCGTTCGTTACCATTTTACGGCCAGAGAGAATATTGCTGTGGGTAAAATAGAGGAACTCCAAAATCAAAACCAAATAGAGTTTGCCGCTAAGAAGAGTCTGGCTGATCAAGTCGTAGAATCGTTGCCAGGAAGATATGATCAGCAATTAGGAAAACGGTTTCACGAGGGAAAAGACTTGTCAGGAGGACAATGGCAAAAAGTCGCACTAGCCAGAGCCTATATGAAAAATGCTCAAGTAATCGTACTGGACGAACCAACGGCTGCGCTTGACGCCAGAGCAGAATTTGAAGCCTTTGAACGATTTACTGAATTATCTGAGGGAAAGACAGCCGTTCTGATCTCTCATCGCTTTAGTACGGTTCGTATGGCGGATCGCATCCTCGTATTAAAAAATGGGGGTATTCTCGAATTAGGCACTCACGAAGAATTATTGACTAAAGGAGGACTATATGCAGAATTATTTAATTATCAAGCGCAAGGATATCGCTAAAGGGTATTGATTTAGCGAAGTCCACTTGATGTCATTTGTAGCTCCCACAAAGGGGTTCGTCGAAATTTATTAAAACAAATTGTTAAATAAATAAATAAATTTGTTTTAAAAATTTATTTTAATTAGGTTTGAGTCTTTGAATAACTTCATTATACCATTAGGAGGCTTAAAATCCTTTCGGATTTATACTTAATGTGTTCAAACCAATTTAATTCACACCTTAAAACTATTTAACATGACTTACCTCGAAAAAGCAAAAGACTTTCAGAATATGCAGGCACAAGGGAAAACTATGGAAGCTTTTGAAAAATATTATGCAGAAGATTGTACTGTTATTGAAATGCCTACGGGAGAAACTCGTAATGGTAAAGCTGCTCAGCGAAAAGCTATCCAAGACTGGTTTGGAATGGTTGAAGAAATGCACGAAGGAGGTTGTACCTCTATTACTGCAAATGAGGAAGATGGGATTACTACTTGCGAGACTTGGTTTGATGTAAGTTTCAAAGGAGCAGGTCGTACCATGATGAAAGAAGTAGGTGTTCAAAAATGGAGAGGAGACCAAATTGTCGAAGAGCGATTCTATTATCATATGCCACCTCGCGGATAAGTGTAACTTGATTTAGGTTTTATAGAAAATGCAGTAAGGCGAGGGCTTTACTGCATTTTTTTTTGATCATGATCTGATCAATATTCTTCCAGAACACCCTCGATTCTTCTTCGGGTGGCATTGATCTTTCGAATCATAATGTTGAAAAAAGCGTTTCTGCTTTTCTCATTTTGCATGCTCAGAGAAGTTGATTTCGAAAGCGCTTTTCTAAACCACTCTTCCTGGTAGTCACACATCCTTTGATCTGTAGTTCTTAAATAATTCGGATTGCTTATAATCGGGAAAAGTATCTTCGTTACAGGTGAAGTCACTAAGATGGTATTACTGGTAATCAACATTTCTTGTTGATGTAAACTAAACCCTCCTCTCTCCATCTCTGGAATAAAATTATCAAGGGGATACTTGGAGCCAAGTTCAGCCATCTTTCTCCATTGCTCTACCAAGCCTTCTAGTTTATCACAAAGTAAATAGGCATCCTCCCCATTCTTGAAGCTGCCACTATTGACAAAAAATTCTATTTGACTTAAGGTGTTATCACAAATATTCGAACTCCAGATTTCAACTGTATCCAACTGTGTAAAAGATTGAAGAATTTGTTCAATTATTTTTTCATCAGGATAAGAAATGACATCAAAATCAAAAGGGCGATCCTTTAAGTAATCCAGATCCCAGACCGTCTTGCCCCAGATATATAATTTAAAGCTGATTAATTCCGGAAAATAAGCGTAGTAAAAGAATGGAATTTCAAAGGAAGCATAATAGATTTTTACATCAGGTAGTTGCTGTACCTGTTGTAAATCCGCTAAGATACCGGTCAGGTAGTTTCCGACATTGTTAATAGTTTTTGAGAACGGTGAGAAACTAAAGTATACCCGATCCAAATCCTTATAAACCATCGCATCAAGTGAGAGTTGATAAGTGCGGGTAAGCAAAGCTATCTCCTCCGGGGTGAGTAAGGTGTCTCCCCGAAGGCGCCGATAGATGGCATCTTTTTGGACCCCCAGTAATTCCGCAAGTGCTTCTACTGCAGCAGAGCGTTTAGGGAAACGGGCTAAAATTTCCTCAAAAAAATGTGCTTGAAACTTATTTGTCATGGAGTGTTCTTCCTTTAAGTCGAAAATAGGGATAAACTCAGAGAAATTGTAGCTATTTCCGAACGCTTTTGTTCGATATCGGACACGATGGCAAAAAAATAATTTTGTAAAACACTGAAAATCAATTAAAAAATTCTTGGCATGCCCATTGGAGCTTTATAAGTATTATTAAGTCAAAAAATATAAAGTTATGAAAATCCTATTCAGCCTTTTAGCAATGCTTCTTTTCGTTTTACATTTAAGTAATGCACAAAGTACACCTGTACCTCCGAAGACACCCAATACTGTAATCGCGCAAAATAACACAACTTCGCATAGCTCCAGTAAAACGGAGATTGAAGTAAATATCGACAGAGATCAAAAGTTAAAAATTTCAATTGATGATAAGAACTTTGACCTTAGTGTCCGATTTGATAAGATGAACATAAATATGCTTAGTGATTTACTCTCTAAATATTTAGGAAACCCTAAAGTGAAAACTTCCAACCTCAAAGAATGGAGAGATACTGATGGTAGCTACCGCATTCGCCTAAAAGGTAATCGTTTAGAAATGGATGTCAATAAAGCGGAATTATCAACCGGACAATGGGAAAGCTTCATAGGTTTCGCTAGCGACGTTCTGGTTGAACTAGGCTTTGAAGTAGACCTGAAAAAATAAACTTGAGCAATTGGCTCCCTGCTAATTCAAACCAAATGCTGAGCATGTAATTAGCTTGTAACAAAATATTGATCTAGTTGGTTATATTTATAACCTAATAGCCCCACGTAGGATCCTGGGGCTATTTTTATTTAGCCTCCACTGGATGAATTACTTAAGGAATCTTGCACTGGTTTTTTTTCTTTTCTACTCGCAGGTGCTCCCGTGCGTAGCACAATCCAGCGGTACCTCAGCGAGTAATTTAAATTTATCCTTTGAGTATATTGGACCGGAGGAAGGACTGGACGCAGGATATAATTATTGGGTTAAAAAGGATAATGCTGGGCTGGTATGGATTAGCTCAATTAATGGTTTATTCCAGTTTAATGGCACAGAGATCAAAAAATATTCTGCTGAACCTAATAAGCCTAACAGTATGTTGGGGGACAATATTCAAAGTAATTTTTTTGAAGATGAGAAAGGAGATGTCTGGTTTGCGACTGATGAAGGGATTAATGTTTTTCAGCGTGTGACCGATGACTTCAGAACTATTAAAGTAGTGGATTCAAATAAGGATACTATTCATCAAAATTACGCCTTATTCCATATTGAAAAAAAGGGTATCTGGTTGAAAGCGGAAGAAAGTATCTACTACCACAATATAGTTGATCAAGATTTTAGTTTTATTACGAGTACGAAGGGTGTCTCTTTTACACCTATTATTGATTCAACTGGAAATGTAGAGCATATAATTTCATGTCCAAAAATTGGAGCTTCGGGATTTGAATGGATAAGTCGAATTTCAGATGGACGGTTTGTTGCTGAAAAATATGAAACGCAGTTAGAAAAAGGTAAAGCAGATTTTTATAATAATGCTTTAGTCCGGGGAGAATATATTTGGCTGATTGCCAATAAAGGTATTGTTCGATTTAATATTAAGACGAGGGAAAAAAAAGTTGTATTCAGAAGTACTGAAAAAACTGGCGACCTGAAATGCGCTAGTTTTGTTAAAGACCATCTACTCCTGGTCGGAAGTAAAACTGGATTATGGCAAGGAGACGTAAAAACAGGGGCGCTTGTCAAAGTACATCCTCTGCCAGAAGAAAAGGAAGCATTAGGCGTAAGCGAAATTTATATTGATCCGGATAACCAAATTTGGTTAAGCTATTTTAAGCAAGGGGGAGTAGGTGTAAGTTGGTTGTATAATTTATCATTTGACAAAAAACTAGTAGGCCGGGATAAAAATGAAATAGTTTCTATTTGTAAAACCTCAACTGATCAAATTTGGGCTCTACTAAATGATGATAAAATAGTCGCCTTTGATCAAGTAGGAAATGAATTAGGACTTGACTCTACATTATGTATAATTGAAACTTCTGCGATTAAGCGTCTGGTATGCGATACAGAGGGTGGAGTTTATGTAAATATTGATCAAGCTATTTATAAGTATTCATTCGAAAAAAAAGCATGGGAAAATATTTTTCAGTTTGGTAGTAGAATTATTTATTTTGATTCCTTCCGAAAAGATGAATTAATCGTCAATACACTAAAGGGCTTTTTTAAGCTATCGAACCTTTCGAGCTGGCAAGCGCAAAAGATTATAGATAATCCTAGTGTAAGTAATGCGTTCTATTTCTTTGTAGATAGTACCTTTTTGTTTCTTCCTATAAAAGGAAAATCAATGTTGATTTATAACTTGTCTAAACATACTCCCGTATTGGAGAGTCAAATAAATATTGATTTTGACATATATGATATTAGTCGCTCCCGAATAGAAAATAACTATTGGTTGGGTACGGATAAGGGATTAAAGTTATTAGAGAAGGGGAATACTGATTTTCAAATTAATCCCGTTGTTCATTCGATTTTAAATACTGGATTGGTAAGTAATATTATTGAGGATCAATTTGGAGATTTATGGCTGACAGAATCAAGGGGGTTGATTCGAATAAAACATCAGTTTGAAGATGATGCAGTATTATTCACTCCAGGCAATGGCTTACCTAGTAAAAACTTTTCATTGTTTTATTCAAAATACTTGGACAAAACTAATAAAACCATTTGGCTAGGGACAGATAATGGCATACTTAAATTCTCCCCAAGTAAAATTGACGAATTGGCAACGGATCATTACCCTCTGATAAATGAATTAAAAGTCAATGGTGTTGACTTTGCATTTGAAGGAGATAATTTTGAATTACCTTATGCTGAGAATAATTTAAGTTTCTCTTTGGAATGTGTAGGGACGCCCTTACTCGCGCCATATCAAATGTTTTGTAAATTAGATAATTTCGATGCCGAGTGGCAAGTTTATGATCCTGCTCAATTAGTTAGATATAATAAATTAGCTCCCGGAAAATATCAACTCCAGTTTTTTGCGCAAAATGCATCATTAGTAAATTCAAAAACGCACCAAGTCGATTTTATTATCCGGCCTCCCTTTTGGCAAGAGACCTGGTTTTTATTGTTAAGTGGTATCGGTTTAGTGACGCTTGTGTTTTTATCAGCCAGGCTATATTTTAGACAGAAAATAAAAGCTCAACAAAGGATCATTGAAAAACAATTAATGTTGCAAGAAGAAAGAAGTAGGATTGCAGGAGAGTTACATGATGATCTTGGTTCAGGACTGTCAACAATCAAATTCTTGAGCGAAAAAGTAACTCTGGAAAACCATGGTAAGGGTGATAATACAATAACGAAAATAAATAATGCGGCTGGCGAATTATTAGAAAAAATGAGCACTATTATCTGGGCGATAAACTCACAAAATGATTCTTTAGAATCTTTAGTAGCGTACTTGTATACCTTTGCCTATGATTATTCAGAAATACATGGTATATATTTAGAAGCCAATACATTATCAGAAATACCGGATGTAGAAATATCAGGAGAGAAAAGAAGACATGTTTACCTGATTGTCCAGGAGAGTTTTCATAATATAGTTAAACATGCAAAGGCATCCAAAATTAAAATGCATATTAAAGTTGATGATGAGGTGCTGGAAATAACCATTAAAGATAATGGTCAAGGTATTTTGACTAAGAAAAAATCAAATGGATACGGCCTGAATAATATAAAAAATCGAGTGCAGAAGTTAAGAGGAACAATAAGTATTCAGGAAGATAATGGTGTTGAGGTTTGCTTTAGTGTTCCTTTTGCTCAACAAAAGTTATAAGATGATTAATAACAAAATATTGATTTTTGCGTAATGGTTAACATTGCAATTGTAGAGGATAATACGGATGTACGCGAAACGGTTCAACTCTATTTGAATGGTGTCGCGGATTTTAAGTGCAACTTGAGTTTCGGATCTGCCGAAAATGCTTTAGCCGGTATTATCATCAATCGCCCCCAGTTAGTAATCATGGATATAGGTTTGCCAGGGATGAGTGGGATAGAAGGAATGGTTAAAATTAAAGAACAATATCCTGAAGCTTTATTCCTGATGTTTACGGTTTTTGAAGATGATGAATATGTATTTGAAGCCTTAAAGTCAGGTGCTGATGGTTATCTGTTGAAAAAAGAACCTCTGACTAAAATTGAACGGACTATCCGTGATGTTTTAAATAATGGTGCACCAATGAGTAAATCAATTGCCAGAAAAGTGTTGCATAGTTTTCGGGAAGAAAAACTAGATAATGGTGTTAAGGAGCGTTTAAGTACTAGGCAGATAGAAATAATTGAACTGCTTTCAAAAGGTTATCCTTATAAAGTGATTGCGGGCCAGTTATCCGTAACGGTAGGGACTATAAAACAACATGTACATCAGATCTATAAAAAGCTCGAAGTGAATAATAAAACGGAAGCTATAAATAAATACCTGTCCAGAGAATAAATTAAAATCAATATGAAAAAATGTAAAATAGTTATCGATAAAGATGTACTTAAGAGAAGACTCAAAAATCTAAAGTGTAAAAAAGGAATGAAGGGTTTAGTACTTAGATTGAAAAAAAGTGAAGAGGGAGGAGCCAATCGACGAGTCGTTAATCGGTCAAATCTTGAATTGCTGAGTGTATGGCAGAAAAAAAATAAAAAAGGGCTGAAAGGAAAACTAATTAATGTCCCCTTAAGCGTAATATACACAAATGGTGATGATGCAAATGATAATGAAGGGGAATGGGAGTTTGCTCAAGAAATTGAAAACTCTGAATTTGATTTTGCATTTTTTCACTTTGACACACTACAAATACTCTTAGAATACGAGTCGGAAAAGTATAAAGGATTGGTTGTGAGCGGAGTAAAAATTGATACCGATCAAAACGCTAATGGTAATGCTTTAAATTGTAACTTCTCCTTTAGGTTAAGCGGTTCAGGTAAAGTAGACTCTATTGCTGAAGATTTGGGCTTCCCAAAAATTGATTTTGGCTTAGCCTGCCCTCCTAAGTGGGATGAAGGAGATAAGAATAAAAAACCTAAAGATAAATTACTTGGTGTTTTCCATGCTCAGGTAATGTCGATCTAAAATTTAATTATGTTCTGGAAAAGAAAACCAAAATTCGAAACCCCTCAAATTACTGATGCTAATTTCAATGAGGTAGTCGGGGCCGCAAAAGGTCCCGTCCTGTTAGATTTTTATGCGAATTGGTGCGGCCCTTGTAAAGTGATTGGACCTATCATCGACGAGTTAGCGGAGGAATACAATGGGCGGGCATTAGTTGCTAAAGTGAATACTGAAGTCAATCCAGGGCTTAGCCAGCACTTTAGAATAAAATCTATTCCAACCTTAATGATTATTCATCAGGGGAAATTGGTGGAACGTTTTCAAGGACTAGTACCAAAGCCAAATTTAGAAGAAATACTTGATGAATATATTGCTCTTGGAGAGCAAGAACAATCATCAGAAGAAGAATAAATATTTAGTTTTATAACTATCCTTAAGCGCTTGGAATACATTAGTATTCCAAGCGCTTTTTTATTTTATATAGAGCCTGGCCTCAACAAAAGTTATATATACAAGTCTTGCTTTATCGCCTACCTTGCTAACATAATTAGTGCAATGAAATACGCACATTTTTAGTGTGAAAAGTTATGGACTCCAAGGTGTAAATGCCTTGGAAATCCAGCCATTATCTTGCCTGATTACACCTAAAATTTCATCTATTTTTTCATTTGCCAACCATAATAATGCTATGGTTCGGCCCTAAAATCTTTTGCCTTATGAAAAAGCAAGTAGTAGTATCCACTCTTCAGCAATTACAACAAAAAACTACTCTCAAGAAATTAAACAAAACTGAATCTAAACACCTCAAAGGAGGAAGCGATGGAATCGTTGAAGAGGAGACAGTAGGAGGATAAGGTAGTTCTGATCAACGGATTTATAAAAGCATGGGATGTTTATCTCATGCTTTTAAAATTTCATCTATTTTACGAAGTAGCCATTTTTTTCCTTGTATGGTTTCTTCCTGTTCAATGTCGTTTTTTAATTGATTAAAGTGCTCGCTGATAGGTACGTTTGGATCATTTAAGGATTTATAAATGCGCTTTACATATTTACTAAAGGTTAAATAACTTTTTTTCCTTCGATCTGACATATATTTTAGACGACGAATATATTTATCAAAAGATTGCCCATAGTTGTTTAGAAGTACCCAGTAAGAACTGTCAGTGTAGTAAATTTCACAATAAGATTGAAAGAGTAACATTCTGCCATGCAAGTCAAATACATCTTGCTTGAAATTATGATCCCTCAATAGAGAAGTTACTTTTTCAAAATTGCCTTGATGAAAATAACAATGTGAATGCCCCCAAATATTAGCATCCGCTTGTGATTCTATACGAAGCGATGGGTTATAATCTTTAATGAACTTTTCAACTGCTTTAAACTGTTGAGAAAGATTTCCTAATGTTACCGCATTAAGGAAAGTTTTTTCGGAAAGTATGCCTTCCTGGAGTAAGAGGCCTTTTTTTAGCCCTTTTAGATAAAATTCAAATATCTCCTTTTGTAAATGTAGCTCTCCGCCGAGATACATGCGAATACGTGTGTTGAGTAAGTAAAAATAAAAAATTTGTTGATCACGAATCGAAAGTGAATCAAAATGCTCTAAATAGCTTTGGTATAAATGCTGATAGTATTCTTCGGTAGGTTGGATAGGCTCCTGATATTTTAGTTGATATAATTCAACGGCAGGAATAAAAGTGTTCGCCTTTATACTGTTTAATAGTTGCATGGATTTATCCAATTCATCATATAGCTCTGCTGTTAATTGTTCTCGCCCTTTTAGCTCCGCCAGATACCGCATCTTACCCAATAGATAAAAATGATCCAATCCATCATTTGCGTCCAGAAGATATTGCTTTTGTGCTGGTGCATCTTGCTTCGAAGCTTGCCTATAGTATAACAAATCATTCCAATAACAATCCAGCAAATAATCCTCCCAGGATTTATTTTTATTCGCAGAGCTTCGTCTTTGATAAAGCTCCGCTAGCTTAGTTAATCGCAGTTCTTGCTGTCGCTTGTTCCATTCCTGGCCTAGTAGCAAGGTTTTCAATTCTTTTGATTCATTTACCCGTTGATGAACTAAGAAAGATTCAATTTGCCCGTTTAACTCGGCTAGAATATTTCGTATCCAACGATCATTATATTCTTTTTCAGGATACAGTTTTCCGAACAGGTATTCCTTTGATAAATCTTTCGCAGAAAAATCAGGAGCAAAACGTTTTAAGAGATTATATGACTCGGCTAACTTCTTATTTGAATTGCACCAGGGCGACTGCAGCCAGCGACCAAGTTGCTTCCATTCATCAGCGGACAATAGAATCAGCGAATAATAAAGCTTAGAATCCGAGAAGGATTTTTTTTGTGGCATGAAGGAAGTCTTAATCAGTTGTTTATCAGTATAATAGGCCGTGGGGGAGAGTAAATATAATAAAATATTTTCGTCAGATTTGAGATGACCTTACCGCTTGAGGAAAGGCTTAAGAAGCACCTAATAAATCTTCTGAAGATCTAAAGAACAAAATCTAGTACTAATTTGAATGAACTCTCTTGATTAGATACTACCTATGGCAAATTTAAAATTTGGCGAGCCCAGGTTACGAATTTATCAATGGAATCAATAATACATCCGCTAGACATACCATTAAGAAAAATTTATGGCATCATTCTCTTAATGTCTCAACGAGTAAGATTAAGTCAGGTTATTTTTGGATTTAAAAGATACCTTCTCTAAAATTTAAAATTGCTCCGCTTATGAAATACTTGTCTTCACTAATTATACTACTGTTGTTTTGCTCTATTAATTCTTTTGGGCAAGAAACCTTTCGGAAACGATATTATGTAAAGAAATCTTATTCGTTCAAAAAACCAAAGAGAGTTGTTGAACTTCAAAAAGATACGCTGATAAAGTATAATAATGCCAATCCAAAAGAAAAAGCAAAGGCAGACAAAGAATATGTCATGGGAGATAAAGTAATGGTAACGAAGAGTACTGAATTGAATGGGCAGGCAGTTACGATCAGTAAAGAAGTTGTAATTAACGATACCTTTTTTGATTCCTTGAAAGTCCCGAGGAAACTTACAGTTACTAACTGTAAATCGAAAGCATCATTGTTGTTTAAAGAAAATAAGATTTTTGTCAATCCCTGGGTATTAAAAGAAGAAATATATTATTTGGAATTAAAAAATCGGCAGACGATAAAAATTCCATTCTTTGAATGGACAGTAAATACAATGACCCTTCCACTAAAATATAGGTTTAAAAACGAAGATGATGATATAAGCGAAGAGTTTACTACAGCCTTTAATGTCAACCTTTTTGGTGGGTTTAGCTTTGGTACAACTAAGTTTTTTCATCGAAAAAAAGTAGGTAACAAAACTATAAATCGAAAAATTACACTTGGAGCCTTATTAGGAGCTTCAACAGTTGAACTGAATTCTTCAAATACTTCTGCTGCAGATGATCCACTTGGCGAAGGAGTAAAAATTACCAAAGGCTTGAGAACTCTCGGAATTGGAGCTGTCTACAGTTATAACAAAATAAATTTTGGACTTTTTATAGGTTCTGATAAAAGTATTGGGAAAGATGCTAAGAAATGGAATTATAATAACAGCCTTTGGTTTGGTGTTGGACTAGGTTACTCCTTATTTTCATTTTGATAAAATTTATGGCAAACCGATTTTTTTGTCCCTATTATTTTTTGATGCATATTTTATCTTAGTAATATTTCCCCAAAGCTTTTGTTTGCACTTGATTATCATCGTTTAATCTAAATAGGCAATAAAAATTTTTCTCCCATTCCCATTGAACAAATCATAAGCCTTGGATTTATTCCAGGGCTTTTTGATTTTTACTTCTTTCGCTCCCGCACCTTATCATAAACCGTCTCAATAAAATTAAACCCAAAGCGATCAAGGTTTGATTCATAAACGGTGATGATGATTACTTTTGATCGTTCTATTTCTGAGATGATATCCAAGTCGCCGGCAAATACTTTTCTGCCATTATTAGTAGCTTCCGGATAAACTTCATGGTTGTAATATAAAAACTTAGACTTTGGATTAAATAGTCCGTCGTGGATACCGTTCTTGTAAAAAGATAAATAGTAACTATCGCCAATGCTTAAGATTCTGATAGGCGTATAAGTACTATCCGATTCAAAGGTGAGTTCAGGGTTTGGAAGAAGTTTAGGTTTTGGTTCTTTTAAGAAATTCGCTCCATTGATTAATTCCTTATCCATATCTGAAAAAGCATTTTGCTCTGCATCAATCGGCGCTCGAATTAACTTTGGCAAATCAATGTTGAACTCCCTGATAATAAAACTCCGTAAACTATCCGCAGTAGTAGAATAGGCAAAGCGACTCCAGTGTAAACTCGCCTGGCCAAATAATGCATAAGGAGAATCTTTCTTAAGTGTATGTAAAAAATCAAAGTCAAGATATGGGATATCAGCTTTGCTAAGCAAGTGTTTTAAGACCTTTCTATTGGTAGAATCTCTAGGATATTTTTGATAATACTCGGGCATTCTTTCCGGAATCAGCCCGGGTTTGCCAGCTGGGATCAACACTACAAAAGGAATATCCTTTTGTGCATAGTGATCAATTAAAAATCGAAGCTTACGAATCTTTTCTGAAAGAGACTTAATACCCTGGAAGTCTTTTCCAACATAGGCTTCGCAATCTGATTGAGTATAGAACTCTCCATCTTTACCGGCTATAATATTTTGATGTGCAATTGTATGGTATAAGTTATAGTCTATTTGTGTGTTGAGTCTTACTGCAAAAGGAGTCATTGCATTCCGATCCCGAATGTAGCTTTCATAGTTTTTTTGAAAAGCACCGCTTAGCCATTTTTTAGGCCAGAAGTTTGGCTTTTTGGTTTGAGCATACGCTCCTTGCAAAGTTTCTGCTTGCAGCACCTGTCCTTTGTCTTGCAAAAAAGGTACATAGTACTGCGGGATAAATATTAACCCGAGTAGTAAAATAAATAAGCTGTATTTTAAAATTTTTATGAACATCAAAATTTGAAATAAATAAACGGATTAAAATCTGATGCAAAAATATTAGCTATACATATCCAGGCAACAATGACTGTTGCCAGGCTTTTAAAAAAGAGTATCCCAATACGATTCGTGTTCAGGTACCAGGTAGTTGAAATGCGTTCAATAAACTGGAAATTGCCCAGGAAAATTAAACCTATCGCCAGTCCGAAGATCATCCAGAATTTTTGACCAATGAAAATTCCCGGACTAGAAAAATCAAATGCGAACATCCGCCCCAGATACCCTAAAGCATAACTTATGTCAAGGCTCCTAAAAAATACCCAGCCAATCAGGACAATGAAAAAGGTAATGATAGTAGCAGGGACCTTTCCAAATTTATTCAAGGTGTCTTTTAAGAAGATACGGTCAAGGACCAAAAATAATCCATGCCAGGCGCCCCAGAGAATAAAGGTCCAGGCAGCGCCATGCCACAGGCCGGAGATCAAGAAAACGGTCCACAAATTTAAATATAATCTTCGCCTCGAAACACGGTTTCCGCCTAGTGGGATATAAAGATAATCACGCATCCAATTGCTCAGCGTGATATGCCAGCGTTGCCAAAAGTTAGTAATAGAGGTCGCATTATATGGGAAATTAAAATTCTCTGGAAATTTAAATCCAAGCATCAATGCAATCCCAATCGCCATATCAGAGTAACCCGAGAAATCAAAATAGATTTGTAAGGAGTAAGCCAGAATCGCAATCCACGCTAGTCCACTTTGGATGTCCATAGTTTCCATCGCAAAGACTTCGTCAACGACAAGGCCCAAGGTATTTGCAATGATCACTTTCTTTGCCAGTCCGGTAACAAAACGTAATAATCCACTTAACTTATGATCAATGGTCTCTTGCGCTTTTCGGTCGATGAGCTGACTGGCGATTTCATTGAACCGAACAATAGGTCCGGCAATTAATTGCGGAAAGAATAGAATATATAGACCATAATCAAAAAAGTTTTCCAATGGTTTGGCCTTTCCTTGATAACAGTCTACGACATAACTGATCTTTTGAAAAGTGATAAATGAAATCCCTATCGGTAAAATGATGTTGACTAATGAAAAGCCGCCAATATCTACAACCTGGAGAACGCTATTGACAGAGTCAATGAAAAAGTTGAGGTACTTTGCGATCGCCAATAAGCTAATGTTGAGTAAAAGACTCAGCCACAAGAGCCATTTTTTTCTGGGCAGCGAACTATACTGCATTAGCCTGACCAGGTAATAGTCAGCCACCAATGCAAAAATTAAGACAAAGAAAAATTGCGGAGCTCCCCAGGCATAAAAAAAACAACTTCCTAGCAAAGCAACACCGTTTTTCCAACGGGTAGGACTACAAAAGTATAATACCAGGAACAATGGTAAAAAATACAAAAGAAAGAAAATGGAGCTAAATACCATCCAGTGCTGAGTGAGTAGTCAAGACTAATTGAGTAATGGCAGTAAATATACCTAAAAGCCGGTGCTTTGAAAACGAAATATTCCATGATCGTAATGGAGTGCATCAATTAAACAAACTTTTGGCCTTTGTACTTTTTGCTTTAATTTAGCAACTATATGGATACTCATCTAGATCAACAAAGCGTGCTATTCAAACAGACACTTAAGGAGTTTGCTCAAGTGCTTGTTTTTCTATGTTTGCTTGGCGGCTTGGTATTTTTTTATTTTGAACTCGGAGCGGGTAAAGTGACGACCCATCGTTGCGGAGCCGAGACGCTCAAGCGCTATCAGGGCTTGCTGGGTTTTTATCAATCCGGGACTTACTTTAAAGGTGGAAAGATGCAGTCCGCTGCTTTTGCAAAATCAGGAACACATAGCCTGAAGCTGACCAAGGAAGATGCTTTTGGGTTTCAATTCGAGTATCCGTATTTGAGAGGGAACGAACGATTTACGGTCTCCGTCTGGCGATATAGCAATGGCAAAGATAGCCGGAAAGGGATTTTAGTGGCAGCGGCCAAGAGTTTCTGGAAAGCTGGTGAAGAGGTGATCGAAAAGTCGGAATCAGGCTGGGAGAAAATTCAATTTACCTTCGAACCCTCAAAGGAAAGTAAAAATCAAAGCCTTGAAATCTATTGCTGGAACCAAGGATACGAACCTATTTATTTTGATGACCTGGAAATTTCAATCGAAAGATTGGAACCGCTCTAAGTATTTTTAAAGCCGATCCAGAACTCTGTCCATCCATCTTCTCCCGTTTTT
>JAHDHW010000007.1:65428-79712 GCA_020631105.1 Saprospiraceae bacterium
CTAAGTATTTTTAAAGCCGATCCAGAACTCTGTCCATCCATCTTCTCCCGTTTTTAAATGAAATTGAGCTTCGTGATTCATCAGGATTTCCCGACTAAGCATCAAGCCAACTCCCTGTCCATCTTTCTTAGTACTGAAAAATGGAGAGAATAAAGCGTCTGCATGTTCAGGCGCAATTCCAGGCCCATTATCGCAAATGCTAATACTAGGAGGCGACTGCGTAGTATTTAATTCAATCAGACCATCTTCACCAATAGACTCTATTGCATTTTTGATGATATTGACCAAGACTTGCTCCATTTGTTGTTCATCGATAGCAACTTTCAATGGTTGTTCTGCCAGGTGTAAACTTATTTTTATTCGCTTATCCTGCGCTTGCACTGAAAACAAACGCCCCATTCTTCGCATCAGAGCATTGATGTCTGTCCGTTCGAGATGGGGCTTTGGCAAGCGCACTACCTTGGCAAAATTAGCCATGAATTTATTCATACTGTTATTGCGATTAATCGCAATGTCCAAAGGTTCACTCCATTCCGGATTTTCTGTTTTAAAGAAATCTGCCATGGTATGAAGGATAGAGTTAATCGCTCCGATTGAATTATTGACCTCATGGGCCATCATTCGAATGATCTTACCATAGGCTCGCTTTTCTGCCTCCAGTATTTCCTGAGACAACTCTTGCAAGAGTATAAATTTTCGATTAAACCCCTTATGGATAAAATCGGATACCTGACACTTATATTTCTCGAAACCCTCATCACTTACAATCTTTGAGGTGTTAACCTCCATCTGCTGAATTTGATTGAGTATTGGATGTTGCAGTGTACTTAAAGGCTGATTTAAATGCTCTTTAGGAAGACGTAGCAGCTCGATGGCTTTTGGATTTGCATCTGCGATGTTGCCATCAAAATCAAGGATAATTATACCTGCCGGAGAAGCCTGGATCAATCGATTCAGAAAAAAGTGTTGTTCTTGTACCTGTGTACGTTCTATCCGGATATTGTCAATCATGTCATTATAGACTTCGATGAGTTTATCCATCTCCCGGGAGCCTGTCTTAACAAACTTTACGTTGAAATCCTTATCCTGAATTGCATCAACACCAGAGGCTAAAAACTGCAAAGGCCGAATCAAAGCCTGATATAATCGATAGGAAAGAAATAGCGAAATAAGTATCGCTATCTCAATAACAAAAAACCACACTTTTTGATCTTGCACCAATTGATAGGCAAGGATGGCTAATGTGAGATGAAGGATAATTATGAATAAGCCGTATTTGAGTTTAAGACTCATGCGGGATATTATATTTTTCTAAGCGCCGGTATAAAGCACTACGTGTGATGCCAAGCGATTTAGCCGTAGGGCTAATTTTGTTATTATGAAAAGCTAAGGTTTTTTTGATCATTCGGATTTCCATTTCTTCGAGCGATATACTTCCTACATTCGGAAGTCGATCACTGCTTCCGATCAAGTTACTGTTTCGATATTGATTTTGAAAATCCTTTAGACCAATTTTATTAGTTGGAGAGATCAGGACTACTCGTTCAACAAGATTTTTGAGTTGACGTACATTCCCCTGGAATTCTTGCATTTTAAGCCAATTGATGGCTTCGCGATCAATACGTAAACCTTCACGGTCATAAATCTGCTGAAGATTCTTAAGATAGAAGTTAACGAGTAAAGGAATGTCTTCTCGTCGCTCTCGCAAAGGTGGAATTTCAATCTTGATCAAATTGATTCGGTAAAAGAGATCTTCTCGAAAGGTACCCTTCGAAACCATCTCTTCAAGGTTTTTATTCGTTGCACTTACCACACGAATGTCAACCCGTTTAGTTTTGCTACTACCTAGAACCTCAAAGGTTTGCTCCTGAAGTACCCGTAATAATTTCACCTGACTACCTAGTTCCAGATCTCCAATCTCATCTAAGAAAATGGTTCCGGTATCCGCTAGTTCAAACCGGCCAATCCGGTCTGTACTGGCATCAGTATAAGCACCTTTCTTATGTCCAAACATTTCGCTTTCGAAAAGACTGGAGGAGATACCACCCAGATTAACCTTAACAAAAGGATTGTCTGCCCGGGCACTTTCGTAATGAATAGCCTCAGCGATCAATTCTTTGCCGGTACCACTTTCACCGTGGATAAGGACGCTGGCGTCCGTTTTACTGACGCGACGAGCGACAGCGAGGGTTTCCATGAACGCAGGATCAGCGCCAATAATATGATCAAAATCTGTGATGGTTTGCCGCTGGCTACTTTGCGTAGCTTTAGGTTTAGATAACTCAAGGATTGTATTAATGGAGGACAGGAGTTTTTTATTATCCCAGGGTTTAGCGATAAAATCTTTTGCACCTAGTTTCATGCCTTCCACTGCAAGTTGCACCGTTGCCCAACCGGTCATAAGGATTACCGGGATTTTTGGATGTAGTGCTTTGATCTCTTTTAGGGCCTGCATACCGCCCCGTCCGGAAGTATCTACCGTGAAGTTCATATCCAACAGAATGAGATCCGGTTTGGAATCTTCAATCTCTTGCAAAGCGGTCCGTGGATGACCAATCATTTCAACGGAATAGCCCGCTCGTACCAGCAATAGCTTGATTGAAGCTCGTACGGCCATGTCGTCGTCAATGATTAATATAGAAGGGGAAGAAGAATTGGGCACCTTTCTTTTTTTTGATTAAATGGATATTTATAACATAAGTGAGTGTTTTACATTGGAGCTTAAGAGGGTTTAGAAATATGTAAATATTTAACCCTCTTAAGCGCTGTCATTAGTCTTCGTGTAAGGCAATTGCTGGATTAATCTGAGCAGCCTGTCGACTAGGATAGAATGCACAGATGAGCACCAAAAATAGAATAATCCCGGCAGAAATCAACATTGCGTAATAATAGTTACTATTGTCTATTTCGAAAAGAGACATTAGCGGAAATTGCAAGGTGAAAAAAGAAGAAATTAATAACCCAAAGAACGTAACCATGAGGATCTCTCCGATGAATTGTTTTGAGATACTTGCTTTGGTTGCTCCGATCGCTCTTCTCAATCCAATCTCCGAACGACGCTTGCTAATGGTATACCAAAGGACACCAAACAAACCAAGAGATACATTAATGATCAGGAATGCTCCTAGCCCTAGTAATATACTAATCGGTACCCAGGTTTGTTTACTGTTGCGATAGCGTCGACTTTCGAGTGTTTCGATGGTAAAGTCATTACGTTTGGTGACAGAAGCAATCGTCTTATTAATGGTTTCCTCAAGGGCCGGACTGGCATTCTTACGTACACGAATATACATGGAGTTAAGCTCTCTTGTATAAGTTGGTTCGTAGACCAAGGTCATGTCACTTTCTTCTGTGAATTCACCAAGGTATTTATAATGATCAACTACGCCTACAATCTTTACATGGCCGTCAGGGTTGGAGCCTACATCAATCAGGAATAAGCTGTCCAATACGGGCTTGCCGGCCCAGTGCCGATCTCTCATTTGTTTGTTAATAACTACGGGGACATATTTGGAGCGGATATCATCTTCGTTGAACCATCGGCCTTCAACAATATTAATTCCTCCTGTTTCAGCGTAGTATTCATCGAGCTTTAATAGTCTGGTTTGAAGTTCGAAACCATTGTCATCATTTCCGTTCATCCAGGCAGATCCAGAGAAGGGCGTAATGTTAATGGTATACGAGACAGATTCTACATCTGGCAATGCGGTTAACTCCTGTCGAAGTAATGACTTCATATCATAAACTTCAGCAGAATCTAATGCCTCGTCAATATCCATATAGGCTATCCAGACATTTTCAGTATCAAAGCCTAGAGGAGTGTTATAGTTTCGCATGTTGCTGACTACAAAAGTAAAAACTCCAAAAAGGATAAGAAATGCGAAAAAGACTTCTAATAAGAGTAAAATATTCTTTCTCTTTTTGTTCCAAATTAAAGTGAAGATATGCTTGATCATAATTGATTTTGTTTAAGAGCGTTTACAATATGGATGCGAGACATACGCCATGCCGGGATGATTCCTGAGAGCATTCCAAAGAATAAACAGATTAATAAACTGTAGAAAAATACTTTGAAGTTGAAGCTAAGTACAGTGTCTTCTAGTATTTGACTGTCATTAATGATGTAGATCACAATAAGTGCTAAAGCAAAACCTAATAATCCACCAATCAGTGTCAGTATTATGTTTTCGAAGACAAACTGAAAGAGTATGTTCTGGGAATTAGCTCCAAAAGCCTTTCGCACACCTATTTCTGATGAGCGTTCCATAATTCTACTGACATTAAGGTTGATAAGGTTTAATGTTGGTAATAAAAAGAACAAAATGGCGAAGAATGAAACGATCCCAAATAGAATTTTAAGGTTGTCCTCCGGTTCTTCGCTGGGGACAATAGATGAAGCATAACGCTCCGCAAAATTCATCGCTTCTATATTGATTTCGTTGAATTCATTTTCATTATCACTAGGCATTGGGATGCGCTTCTCTTTTTGATTAATCTCATTTTTTGCTTTTTTTGCATTCGCTGAGTTTGCAGCAAGGAATACACCTTCGAAACCACCCATATATCCAGGGCCTTTTAAATCTTTTGCAGGGACATGAGAGACGGGTAAATAGACTTCCGAGTTTACTTGACTCATTGAGGCATTACCGGATTCTACCTGCCCGATTACCTGGTAGTGTTTTCCGTCTATGATTATTTCTTCTCCGATTACTCCGTCAACTTTTCCAAAATAATCCAAGCTGGCTTTGCGGCTGATTACTGCTACCTGTTCCTGGTTTTGAACTTGACTTTCTCCAAATGGCTTACCGTTAATAAATTTGAAATCATAGATGTTCCAAAAGCTTGCGTCGCAAAGTACGGCAGCAAAATTTAATTTTTTGCCCTTAACAAAAAGGTCATAGCTCACATTTTTTTGATAAAAGCTTTTGTCTTCAACGAAAGGGATATCGGATAAATAAGTGTTTAAAAAGAAATAGCTTGGATTACTTCTGGACATAGAGCGGCCTGCTGGTTGATAATTATAACTAGTGTCATAATGAACCACATTATCGATGTAGCTGGTGTCGATAATTATTGAGGTATCCTGATACTCTCGTGAAAGCGTTAAAACTGGTGCAAAGACCATTTGGTCTTTCTTGGAAAGTGGAGGATTATTACCTAATTCGGATTCAAAGAATGCGGTAGCAATCATAAGAACCATTAGGGTGAAACTGATCCCAAAGAGGCTAATGAAAGTAAAAAACTTTCGACGGCCCAGGACTTTTATGGCGAGTTTGAAATAATTTTTTAGCATGGCTTTTTGTTTAAAATTTGTACTCAGAAATTTTAGTGATTCAATGGAGCTTAAACGACTTGCGAACCATCAAAAAGACGTACTAAGCGATTCGTTTTTTTAGCCATGAGTTCGTCATGAGTTACCATAACAATAGTTGTTTTTTCTTCCTGATTAAGACCAAGTAGAATGTCCATGATTTCGTTACCCATGACGCTGTCAAGGTTTCCGGTAGGCTCATCTGCAAGGATGATATTTGGTTTTCCAACGATCGCTCTTGCGATCGCCACTCTTTGTTTTTGTCCGCCCGATAATTGACTTGGGAAATGTTTCATTCGATTTTTTAATCCAACTTTTGTTAAAGCTTCTTCGGCTAATTGACGGCGAGCTTTAGCGCTAATCTTACGATAGAGTAATGGGAGTTCGACATTGTCGATTACAGAAAGATCATTGATCAAATGGAAGCTTTGGAAAATGAAACCTAAATGCTCATTTCTGAATTTAGCCAGGGCTTTTCCGTTATAACTATCGATAGAATAACCACCAATAGAAACGGATCCTTCTGAAGGTTCATCAATTAAGCCCATGATGTTAAGTAGTGTACTTTTACCACAGCCTGATGGTCCCATTACGGATAGGAACTCTCCTTCTTTTACATCGAGGTTAATACTGTTTAGGGCAAGGGTTTCAACAGTTTTAGTTCGGTAGATTTTGTTGACGTTATTTAATTTTATCATGATAGAAGATTTTAATAATTAGCGTTTTTTGTTTCTATTCGATTTAAGTGAAAGGCGTTTAGTAATTGATTTTTTGTTGTTTGTCAAAGTCGTATATCGTGATTAACTGTAACTGATAATAGTTGGACCAAAAGCGACCAAGTGTACTGATGTATTCTCTGACGGATTGATCTTTTTCTCTTTGGGCAAGTGTCAGTTCAGTAAGGCTGATTGCACTAAGGAGATAGCTTTCTTTGGTGATTTCGAAACGCTCCTGGGCGATAGATTTAAGTTCGCTGACAAGGCGTAATTCTTCTTGTAAGTTTTGAAATCGTTGGACGATTTGTTTGACATTGGTTTCAAAAGTTAGACGGTCTTGTTCAACTTGCTTGACGGTGAAATCTCGCTGGGCTTTGGTTAGGGCTACTCTGGTTTTTTGGCGTCCCCAATCAACGATTGGGATATTAAGGCTTAGGGAGACAAATTGCTCCTGCTTGGGGTCATTATAAATGTCTGATAGTACATCAGATCCCCTGGCAAGTCCGACGGAAGCCGAAAGATCGGCGCGTAAACCTCCTGTACCGCGAGCCTCTGCGATATCGCGTTCGGCATTTAGTAATAATTGGTTTAGCGCGTCGATTTCGGGTCTGTTTTTCATAGCTTGTTCCAGGGCAAATGCGGCATCAACGGTGATGTCATTATTTACTTCGGGAGTGATAGGGACGATCATTTCGTCTGTATAATTAATACCTAAAAAAGCGTAAAGCTCTGCGGAGGCAAACTGTACTGCTTGCTTAGCACGTTGTTCATTGCGTGTTGCAGAGATTAACTCTAGACGTAGTGCCATCAAATCATTATTTGAAATTTTACCAAGCTTGAATCGCTCCTGTGCAATATCAAAAAGTGTCTGATTGCTAGCTTTATTAGAGACTGCGATATTTAGATCTTCGTTAGCGATGAGTAAATTAAAGAATAGGGTAGAAGCATCAAGATTGATTTGCTCCATATCTGCTTCGAAATTTTTCTCAGCGATTCTTAAGCGAAGCGGCTCTAGTTTTTTGCTCCATTTTAATTCATTAAAGGCGAATAGCGGTTGGAAAAAGCCCAATCGGATTGGGGCACCATTGTAGAATTGCTCGTCACTGTTGAAGTTGTCGAATCGCTGTAAGTTAGATTCCATAAAAATAGCGCCCCCTGTGCTTGCGATATTTTGTACCAACTCCAGACCAACTGAAGAATTATTATTAGAGATTGACTGGAAACGAATCGTACCGTCTGGCTGAACAATCTCGGTTGATGTTCTGGAAAAATTTGGTAAACGAGCGATTCCATTTACTTGTGGTTTTAGGTTGGTCTGGAAGAGCTTATAGTTGAGTTTGGCGGTTTCCAAATCTAAGGCTGCTGCATCGCTATCAATAGTTTGTCGTTTTGCTAACTGGATCAACTGGTCTAGAGAAAGTGTATCTATACTGCGTTGAGCAAAGGAGATCAGTGGCGTACCGATGGCAATCGGGAAGATCAGCGAATAAAAAAGAATACTATGGATGATTTTATTTTTCATAATCAGAGATTCAATGGTCATGGGGTTATTTATCGCTTTTCAGATCAATGGTTTCTAAGTGATCATAATCCTGCATATCGGAGATGATAATCTGGTCGCCTTCCTTAATGTCTCCACCGATGATTTCAATGTAGTTTACGTTTGTTAAACCAACTTGTACTTTTTTCCTTTTTGCCTGCTCCCCTTTGACTACGAAAAGAGCTTGCTCGGCACCACCGGTAAATGCGGATCCACTTCTTACCATAAGCACGTTTTCCTTTTTGTCGGAGATGATGAAAACTTCCACTCGCATGTTAGGGCGAAGTTCTTCCTGATCTGCTTCATTGAGGATGACAACAAACTCTATGGTGTTATTTTCAACAGCAGGAAGGATAGAACTGATAATACCATCTAACATTGTATTATTGATCCGTACTTTGACAGGCATACCTACTTTGACAAGGTTGGCATAACGATCGGAACATGAACCTTCTACGCGGAAACTTTCAAGGTTAGCAATGCGTACAAGTGGGTCACCTTCATTTACCTTTTGTCCGATGTTTTCGTTGACCCAGGTGATTACGCCCCCACGTGGAGCTCTAACAGAAGTCTCTTTTAATTTGCGGGATAACTCACGAAGTTTTTTCTCTTGTATTTGTACTTCCAATTCGAGATTACGCTCGTCACTAGTGATTACAGACTTTCGGAAGCTAAGATCGTTCTCCAGTTTTTTCTTTTCTAGTTGTTCAATCTGGAGATTTAGCGCTGCTTGTTCAACCTCTTCTTGTGTGGCACTACCGATAGCTTTTAGGCGTTTGACATCGGCCAGATTCGCTTCAAGGCTTGATAAGCGGAGACCTTTAATTTGATCTTCGTAGTCAATATCATTTAGGTCTTTTTGGTACTCTAGCTTGAGTCGGGTGATATTATTTTTCTTTAACTCAAGTTCGTCTCGAAGTGATTCGTTTTCCAAGCGAATGAACTCTTCATCAAGCTCTACGATAAGATCACTGGGTTGGACACGTGTGCCGGATTTAAGTAGGACTGATTTTATTTCTGTACTAACAGGAGCATTGATTTGTTGCTCGAAGGAAGGGATAACCATCCCTGTTGCAGTGATCGTATTATCCATATCCCCTCGTTCAACCCTAGCGAAGATGAAATCTTCTTTTTTGATCTCGGTTTTAAGGAGGTTACGTAAAATGAAGATTGCGCCAACAACACCAGCAATAATAAGTAAGTACTTTAGCCATTGGCCAATGTTGTATTTTTTTTGATCGAGTGAAGAGATTGGTTTATCCATTTTTGCAATTTGTATTTGCTTAATGGACGCCAAGGGGTGTGCCAAAACAATTGTTGTTGATAATCAGTATTTTACATAATTTTTTAATTCTAAAAGTGTCCGATATCGAGCAAGTATGTGCGAAATCGGAACCTAAAGATCAAATCGAAAACTTAGATTGGAGTTCCTAAAGATTCTTATTTTTAGACCAAACAAATCAGATATGACTAAGAAGAAAATATTTCGTTATGTGCTTATCGCTTTGGCGGTGTTCTTGATCATTGCTCAATTCTTTCCAATTGATAAAACGAATCCCCAAAGTGATCCTGCTGCTGACTTTTTAATGCTTGAACAACCCTCACAAGAGATTGCCACCTTACTTAAAGATGCTTGCTATGATTGTCATTCCAATCAAACCAAGTATCCGTGGTATACAAGTGTGGCCCCTTTGTCCTGGTGGATCAAAGGTCATATCGACCATGGGCGCGAGCATTTAAATTTTTCAACATGGTCGGATTACCCTGCGAAGAAGGCTAGTCATAAATTGGAAGAATGCTTTGAAGTGGTCGAAGGGAAGGAAATGCCGATGTTGACTTATTGGTTGGTCCACCCGGAGGCTAATCTGAGTGCTGATCAGCGAATAGCACTTGTTGATTTTTTTAAAACTAAATATTCGGAAAGCGAGTAATTCCGGTAACTCAATAAACCTAAATATGAAATCATACCACTTATTTGTTTTGGCAGGACTGTTCTTCATTGCGTGTAGTAATACTGAGCAAAAGCCTCTGACAGAAAAAATACCCCGTCCAAGCGGTAACTACTTTGGATTGTCTGTAGATACCACCGCACAAATGTTTGCTGAAGGAATTATCTCCAAGGCATACCAAGAATTAAATGCGGTCTTCTCTCCGGATGGAAAAGAGTTTTACTATACGATAGCAGATCCTGGACGCAGTTTTTATACTATCTTTTACTACAAACAAAATGAAAAGGCCACATGGGATGGACCATTTGTAGCGCCTTTTTCAGGGAAATATTCGGATGCAGATCCATTTATTACGAGTGACGGAAAGCAACTCTATTTTATTTCTCGCAGGCCAATAGATCAAAGTTCAAAAGAACCTAAGGATTTTGATATTTGGATGGTAGAGCGGACAGAATCTGGATGGAGTGAAGCGCAAAACCTTGGAGCACCAATTAATACTTCTACTAATGAATTCTATGTTTCTGTAACGGATGAGGGATCTATTTTTTATTCTGCTGCTTATGATGATGCTATTGGTAGGAGTGATATTTATGAGGCGAAACCGACAGATCAGGGTTATGTTGTTGAAAACTTAGGACCTAACATTAATTCACCAACCGGTGAAGGTGATCCCTACGTTTCACCTGATGGTAAAATGATCATATTTATGAGCTGGGGACGCTCGGATGACTTAGGCAGAGGAGATTTATATATAAGTTTCAAAGAGGAAGGAGCATGGAAACCTGCGGTCAATCTGGGTAAAAGAATCAACTCTGAATTTTTTGAATATTGTCCAATGCTCAGCCCGGATGGTCAATATTTCTTCTGGACCAGTTATCAATATACTCCATTTCAAAATGCGGCTGGATGGGATTATGAAGGTTATGCTAAACGGCTTGAAAGTGCAGATAACTCTTTGGGGAATGTATACTGGATAGCCGCTTCGGTCTTAGAAGAATATCGTTAAGCTACATAGCATTGTCAACTAGTATTCATAATGATGTATTCCTATCTCGAAAAATGCATCTCTTGTGAGGAATGCTTATTTTCATACAACAAAAAATAACCGACCTATGAAAAAAATATTAACTATTCTATGCATTGCTGTTTTTTCAATTAGTGCTTATTGGTATTTCTCTAACTCTACAGTTGTGACGACTGAAGCAGATGAAGCTATGGATCAGGATAAAGTATCCGGAGCTTATGAAGCATTAACTTTTAATGCGGACCGAATCAACTATCCAGATACTAAAATTCCGGATGGAGGTTACTACGAAGCCTGGGAAAGGCAGGAGTATCCCAATGGTGGGCGAAATGCCCAGACTCCACCTTTCGAATCTATGGGACCATTAAATCGTGCGGGACGAACACTTGTTATGGCGTTTAATCCTCAAAACTCTAATACCATGTATGCGGGGTCTGCTAGTGGAGGACTCTGGCGGAGTTATACGGCAGGAGTTGGTGCGGCGGCATGGGAGCAGGTGCCAATTGATCTACCAGTACTTGGTGTAAGCTGTATTACGTTTGCGCCAGGAGATTCTATGACAATGTATATTGGTACAGGAGAAGTCTATAATTATTTCGCAGCAGGAACCGGAGCGGCATACCGAAGTACCAGAGGTAGCTGGGGAATGGGAATCCTCAAATCAACTGATGGTGGAGTAACCTGGTCAAAGAGTTTGGACTGGTCCTATAACCAGAATCATGGTATTTGGCAAATCAGAATCGCACCGGATAATCCAAACTTAATTTACGCCGCCACAACCGAAGGAGTCTATAAAAGTACCGATGCCGGAAGTACCTGGGATTTAGTTTTAGATGTGATAATGGCTACGGACTTATTAGTTAAGCCAAGTGACCCGAATCAGGTAGTCGTTACCTGTGGAAATTTTGCTACTGAAAATTATGGTATCTATAAAACAACGGATGGTGGTTCTAATTGGACGAAGATCGAAGGAGCTGTCGGTGAACTACCGCAAGAATATCTTGGTAAAGGTCAATTAGCGCTGGCCCCTTCTGATGAAAATATCATTTACGCAAGTATTGGTAATGGGTTTTCTTTTAGTGACGGTGCAAGTTGGTTATGTCGATCAACTGATTTTGGGTCTACCTGGGAGATTCGTACTTATACAGATTATTCGAAATGGCAAGGTTGGTTTGCGCATGATGTTGCTGTCAGCCCGACTGATCCGGATCGATTAGTAGTTATTGGAATTGAGGTGTGGGTGTCTGGTGATGGCGGTGATAATATCTTTCAGGAATCTGAAGGAGGGGTTGGCTTTGCTGATCCTGCGATCGAAGGCCCGGATGGAAGCCCGGAATACGTGCACTCTGATGCGCATGATGTAATTTATCATCCTGATAATTCTAATGTTGTTTATGTTGCGAGTGATGGAGGGATGCACCGTTCTGATGACGGCGGACTTACCTGGAGAAGTATCAATGGCTCCTACCAAACTGCTCAGTTCTACAACGGGACCTCAGTATCGCCTATAGATGGAGGAATTTATTTTGGAGGATTACAAGATAACGGAACCATCCGTTGGAACGGGGATCAGACCTGGCGACGGACATTTGGTGGTGATGGATCATGGACCGCAGTACACCCGACAATCGATAACATCTCTTTTAATTCTTATCAGAATTTGAACATTGTGCGTTCCTTCAATAATTTGAGTTATAACTTTATGGATATGGGGTCTGTGATAGCTCCGCCAACTAGTTTTATTGCACCATATGTGATAGCACCTAGTGATGGGAATGTATTATACGCGGGTTCATCCATAGTGGGGAAAACAACGGATCTCGGGAATAATTGGGAAGCAATTAATAATGGAAATACATTAGACGGTAACCCTATCTTAAGTATGGAAGTGTCAGCGGAGAATCCAGATGTACTTTATTGTGCGACTGCTCCTTACAATGGCAATAGAGGACATGTCTTTGTCACCACTGATGGTGATATATTTAATGATATCACTGGTGACTTACCGGATCGTTACCCAATGGATATGACCGTAGATCCAACGGATGAGGCGACTGCTTATATAACTTATGCAGGATTTGGTAGTGGACATGTTTATAAAACTACAGATTATGGCGCTACCTGGACAGATATCTCTGAAGGATTACCGGACATTCCAACTAATGCAGTTATCGTAGATCCAATGTTTCCGGATCATGTCTATGTTGGGAATGATTTCGGTGTTTACCTAACTACAGATGGCGGAACAACCTGGGAAAATTATGGTGAAGGAATGCCATCTATCGCAATGGTTTTTGATTTAAAAATTTCTCCATTAGATCGTAAGCTTCGGGTAGCTACCCATGGTAATGGGGCGTATCAAAGAGATCTGTTTGAACAAGATAATGTGTCCACAAATGATTTTGCTCTTAAGCTCGAGCTGAAGATATCCCCTAATCCGACAAGCGGACCTTTTACTATGCAGTTTACAAATCCACAAACACAAGATCTACGAATCGAATTGGTAGATGTCCAGGGTAAAGTTTTAAGTGTATTCGCTGATCGTTCCTTCTCTGAAGGCGCTCAACAACTTGACCTGGCCGCTGACGCGATACCTGCCGGGGTTTACTTCCTTAGAGTCAGCTCTGCCTCTAATGCTTCAATACATCAGTTGATGATTAATTAGTAGCATTTAATAGACACAAGTCCAAATAAGGACTTGTGTCTATTAAATAACAACATTCTTTCAAGTTTAAGCGAAGCGGTAACTTGGAAGAGCGTTATGCTAGCAAGTTTGCAACTTGCGAAATCAATAGCTTGATTTTTAATTTTCTTTCGCCAGTTACAAACTGGCTGAAATCCTTCTCATTCCAAGTTGCCATCCCTTCCTACGTCAGTCCTTCAAACTTGAAACAAGAGCCAACATTCTTTCAAGTTTAAGCGGAGCGATAACTTGGAAGGGTATAATGCCAGCAAGTTTGTAACTTGCTACTATAACCCTAGCTTAAAATTCAATATAATCTAGCTCTAATACTGCTTCTTCCCTTCGCCCCATATAAGCACTAGCACTTGAATAAACATAATCTTCAGGAGCATAAACTATCCCGGCCTTTACCGGATTATTATGCAAATAAATAAGGCGTTGTCTTAGGAATAATTCATTCGAAAGTAGAATTGGATGATTATCCTGTATCCATACTTGATAATATTTATTGTTTGGGTTTTTTAACCCATTGGAATTGAATAACCAATGAAGCCATCCACGACGACTTTCTTGTTTGCTTCTAATAGTTTTAATGATAGACTTAGAGGTGAACTTTTTAAAGTCACGAATAATATCAGAAAGGGGCGCTTTCCCATTTCTAGAGACTATCAAATGGATATGGTTTGTCATGAAACAATAAGCGTGGATGATAAGTCCTTTGTGTTGTTGGCAGTACTTTAAGGAGTCAATAAGGACTTGACGATATTGGTCTCTTGTAAAGAGATCAATCCATTGAATGACGGTGCAGGTGATAAAATATCTGCCATTTGGATCGTGGAATTTATATGCTTTGCTCATGGTAAGTGTTATAAGTTTAAAAACATCTTCTACTTATAAGACTCCATAGGCATTGAAATTCCATAAAAATTTTTCCTTTTTTACTATGCCAGTTACAAACTGGCTGAAATCCTATTCATTCCAAGTTGTCATCCCTTCCTACGTCAGTCCTTCAAACTTGAAACAAAAACCAATATTCTTTCAAGTTTAAGCGAAGCGGTAAC
>JAHDHW010000110.1 GCA_020631105.1 Saprospiraceae bacterium
GGAAAAGTATTGGAACCAGGAAAAATTCCAATGTCCCATGAAAAATCAAATTCTGTACTTTGAATATTGGTTATTGGTGTAACTGCAATGGTATCTCCTAAGTAAATCTCTACAATCCCATCCGAGTCTAAAGTATCCGTACTTTCCTGATCTGGATCAGTAAAAGCATATCCACTCGGCTTTTGAAAAACCAAATAATAATCCCCGGTACTTAGATTAGAAAAGTTATAGAACCCTCCATCAGTAGTCAGCGTAAAACTTTGGAGCGTATCGGAAGCAATATCAGTAATACCGTTACCATTATCTTTATAGAGTTCTACCCGGACACCATCTACACCGGATTCACCACTATCCTGAATACCATCTTCATCCGTATCTTCCCAAACAAAATCTCCGATTAGGCCAGGTACTAAGGGTAACATAGACATCCCTACTTTTACCGGTTCGGATGGTAATATAGTCGCACCATTATCTACCCTATTGGCAATGTAGGCAAAGGAACTCCAGGCAATAGAGTCCGGTAAACTTCCTAAGGTATTAATTGCTGTGATTGGTGCACGCATGGGCCACTCCAATTCGAAAGTATCTCCGGGTGAAAGTATCGTAGACCCAAATTCAAATTTTAAGGCTTGAACGGTTGTAATATCTGCTGGTGGCGAAGTTGACCAATTAGGAGCAGCGCACCCAACTGGTCCGGTAGGATCAATTCCCTCTGTGTCCCGACAAGGATTACTTTCTGTACTATAAAAAACAGTAACTCCACTTGGAGCAGCAACCGTATCTACTAAATTGGGCCGCCATCTTGAATCTCTGGGTGTACCATCCAAGACTCCACCATCTCCTACGAATGGTAAAATATCCAAGATAATCACTTCATCCATATCGACATTTCCATCGTTCCAAACGAGTAGTCGATAATCCGCTAATCCTCCCGGATCTGTCTGACTGATATCCGGATACTTAGTCCAGTCTGTATCTAATTGACCTTTGACAAATTTCTGAGAAGACAAGGAAACGTTAGCATTGATATTTACCTGAATACTATCTGCACAGAGTAATTCTGTTGTATTCAAATCATTATCAAAATCAAAGTCATCGGGCATATCCGTACTCCAGCAATTATAATAACTATCTGTCAGGATAGTAGTAAAATTTGCAAATGAGTTTGGCCCAGCTGCTGCCTCTTCTGTAATTATAAAATCCAACCGAATCTGAGCTTCCTCACCTGGTAAGAATGTATATGCAGAAGCGCCAGTCCAATCAAACTGAAGCAAGGTTCGGCCGGAGCCTTTATAGTCGTTCGTTTGGGTAAATACTGGTAGAGGGATACTACCATCATTGGGCACAGTATAGGACTGAATCCATGTCCCGGAGATATATTCTAATTCGGGAGGTAATAAATCTACTAAACTAGGGTTTACCAGGTTTTGGCCAGAAACCGGTGCATTTTTTACACGGATATACATCTGGACCGTATCTCCAATATCATGATAATCGCTTTGTGCTCCAAACCATTTATTAGCATCAATGACCAAGCCTGATATACTAGGGTTAATCGTAAAGTTTACACAACCTTCCAACTCATTAATTCCGGTACTGGTCGTAGTCATTTCAGCACAGTTGGTTCTTGAGCCAGCTGTGGCCCCGGGTCTTATCCTAAAGTCTATCTGGATTGGGGTATAAGATGCAAATCCTGCGGGAACATCCCCAAAACAATATTCCAAGGACGTGATATATTCTGCTCCACCTAGTGGAATGCCTAAATCACTTTCAACATCAAAAGAGATACTGGGATCCCAAATAGTATAAGGTCCTCCTGGTAATAAAGTCGGGCCATTTAGATTTGTTGTATAATATATTTCTTGTCGGAACGCCCCTTCTACTAGTCCGCCATAATAAAACCCACCTAATTTAAATCCTGTCACCTCTACTCCATCGGGCATAGTATCCGCGATACAAAAATTATTTAGCGGCTCCGTTCCATAATTATCAAACTCAATCGTGAAGTTTGCATTATTCCCAGGAGTTAATGGATCTTGAGAAATGTATTTTGTTGTCTGCACCTCTGCCAAAGGGGAAGTCAATGTAATCGTGATATCATCAGATAATGTATTCGTTGCTTCACCTGTAGGCGTAAAAGTCCAATAAGCTGTATTGGTTACTGAGGTTCCGTTACTAAAGGGTGGATCAGGGTATTCAATCGTTACCCTTGGATATATACAGACTCCTGGATCGAGTGCACTATGTGTAATTAGTACAGAGTGACTGGCAGCATCATAACTTGAAGTACTTCCGTCACCAAAATTATTCTGCACAAATACAGAACCTGCTGGTAGCGTATCGCGGATTTCTACATTATTAAGGCTTAGTGTTCCATTTTGTGAACCTGCTCCAAAATTATTACATATTCTTAGTTGGTATGTTGCTAATCCTCCGGCAGCTCCTCCATGTGCAAATTGCTTTAATACTTCTGGCTTCGCAGTCGCTGAAGCGGTAGCACTTACACTAGAACTTACTGTAGTGGCGTTAGTAGCCGTTAAGGTCGCCGTATTATTAGCAACCGTTCCATTTGCTGTTGTGCCATTCGGAAACCTTACCCTAATCTCTAGTAGTCCAGTTGTACCCGCGGCCAAAGGGTCATCAAAAGTAAAAGATACCGTTCTGGTACCAGCGTTATAATTCGAGCTGAGAATATGATCAGACTCCGTGTGACTTATATACTCCAATTCAGCAGGAATTGGATCCGTCAACATCACTCCTTCACAATCATCCGTTAAGCTACTACAGCTATATTGAATGTAATAACTAAAGGTTTCTCCTGTTAATGGTGTGGTGTTACTGACGGTTTTGTTAATCGTCAAGGTAGCGACGAAAGAAGATGCTTCTTTTTCAGCAGATTTATCCGTAACTAAGTTTAGCAAGGCAAGGATTAGTACGCTTGTGAGACTAAAAAACCTTGCTTTAATAAAAGCACTGTTAAAGAAATGATATTTTGGGCTTACTGTTGTCTTCAAACCTACCTACGGATCTATGATTTTATATACTTTGATGAATAGCATTATTTATACTAAAAAAACGCTATACAGCAACCATGTATAGGGCAATTATTATTCCACCTAACTTGTTTTATAGGCGGTAAATGCTTGTTTTAAATTTAATTTTGAAGAGCAGAGTGAATATTATATACTAACAGTATTTTACCGATCACTAAAAGTCTGCAGCATTAATATTTATGTTTAAAGTACAAGTTGGATCAGTATCATCAACAACGGTAAAATTCAACACTGAACCATTTGAAAGTAATGGTCCAAATTCATAAGTTTTATAATATTCACCATTAATGGCGGTACCGTTTACATTTGCGGACCAGGTCGTTCCAGTGTTCTGTCCGATAACAGTAATAATAAATGTCATCTCGTCATCAGCTGTACTTCCAGTACCTTTGTCATCATAAGTTGCGTCCGTCACAGCGTGAATTAAAGTACATGCAGCGCCAGATTTCCAATTCGCATCCGGATGATAAACCGTCACTTCCTGATAAACGATATCGACACTTGGGTCACAGTCATCCGTTGCAACCGGGTCAACCGGTGCAGGTATGTTATCGCAATCAGCAGTAATATCTGGCACCGAGGTTAAGGCTGGAGCCGTTGTATCAACGATCGTCAGCACCGCAGAACGAGAAGCAGTCAAACCACAGTCGTCAGTCGCCAGGAATGTTACCGTAGCAGTGCCAGTCCCGCTACAACCAGTAGTCGTTAAGGAGACGTAATCATTAGTCACTGTTACACTACCACAATCATCTGTCACTACCCCTGTTGTTCCATACGAAGCGAGCCATGCAGCAATTGCTCCTCCCGGATCTGCTGTGCCGTCACACTCGATTGTTAAATCAGAAGGATCGGTTGTCCAAACAGGGTCGGTTGTATCTTGTACGGTTACTCTGGCAGTTGCCGTCGCGGAATTACCACAATCATCTTCTGCCGTAAAGGTAACTAGAGCAGTTCCAGTAGCGCCACATAGATCACTCAATCCAGTATAATTATGGGTATAGGTAACACTACTACAAACATCCGAAGCAGTTCCCGTGGTACCATTGGAGGCCAGCCATGCGGCAATTGCTCCTCCTGGATCCGTTGTACCATCACATTCAATTGTAATATCACTTGGAGAACTGTCCCATATAGGGTCCGTAGTATCCGTTACCGTAATCATAGCAGTCGTCGTCGTCGAACTACCACAGTCATTTGTAGCGGTGAAGATCACTGTAGCCGTACCTGTAGCACCACATAGATCACTCAATCCTGTGTAATCATGGGTCCATGTTACAGTTCCACAAGTTACCGTTGCCGAAGCACCACCATTGGCAGCAAGCCAGGTATTAATAGCCGCAGTATTTGTTGATACATCACAACTAAGGCTTAGGTTACTTGCTGGTGTAACCACTGTTGGAGGAGCTAGAGTAGAAACATTATTGACCGTAGGGTCAGTTGCTCCCGGCAATGTCGGATCATCCGATAATATCGGAGCAGTCGCGCCATTAAAATCGACCGACCCCTGATTACTAATTGTTGCAATACCCGGGCAACAGTCAATCCTTACACTAAAAGTTATTACTGCATTATTTCCATTGACAATTGTTCCGCTTGCAAGCCCCGAAGAGTTAATTGCTCCACCACTTACATAAGGCATTACTCCGGCAAGATCACTTACTGGTGTTCCATTTAAGGTAGTTGATCCAGTAACGTAGGTGGTACCCGTAGGAATTAAATCTGTTAATTCCGTTCCGGTAGTTAAAACTCCGCCTGTATTTCGTACTGTAATGGTATAGGTTAAAACATTTCCAGGATTTACCCCTCCAACCGGAGATACAATCTTAGTAACTGCAATATCTGGTGCAAAAGTCGGGAAAGCACAAGAAGCTAAATCAGTGGATGAGGCTCCTAAGGCTCCAATTGCTGTAGCTTGGCTGGTCGCCATATTAATAGAATAAAGCTGTCCTCCGGCACTTGCCAATAATTGCCCTCCGGCATTAAAAGCAAGTCCCTCAATAGCGTTACCTCCGAAGTTAGTTCCTTCATTTATGGTCCCGACTAAATTGGTCAATGGTCCTGTTGGGTCTATTCTAAATAGCTCATTACCAGAAACTGCCCAAATAATGCCATCACCATCTACTGCCAAATCCCCGTAGTTTCTTGCACCAATATTAGCTATTAAGCTGACGGAAGGAATATCAGTAGTACTCGCATTTGTAGTTATGCTATACAAATCTCCATTATCCGACAAGGCGTAAGCTAATCCTGCTGCATTAAAGCCAAAGGCATCTATTGACGCTCCTGCCGGAACTTGAACTCCGGTAGCAGTATGTGTATCAGCATTAGGATCGTAGTATAAAATTTGTTGGTTCGAAGCTGTGTTATCAACATAATAGAATCGTAAGCTGGTCGTATCCAAACCAAAAGCATTTGTCAAAGAAGAAAGTACTACTGTATTAATCGTATCTTCTGTGGCTCCAGTCCCTTGATTAATCTCCTGGATAATTTCGTTATCGGTTGTATAAACTACATCACAACTCACACACTCATCATCTTCAGTATCAATTAATCCGTCTCCATCATTATCAATACCGTCACCACATATCTCAGAACAAGCTATTATCTCAAGAGTCGTACAACAAGCCGGAGAGTCTCCGCAATTACTATTCGTAACCACACAAATATCGTAAAAGCCCGTAGGCACATTATTCATATTAAGGACAATAGAATCCGTTCCTTGTCCAGAGACTAAGATTATTCCTGCTGGAACTGTCCAGGTATATCCACTAGCATCTGCAGCAGTCGGAACAGACATTTCAACAGAGATATCCGTTTGACAATAAACTAAGGTATCCGCAGCTAAGGCAATTGGACAGGATTGAGGAATAGGATCGGTCAAGGTAATAGATTCTGGACCTGTAGGACAGCTTCCATCATCATTTCTTACATAGATATCATAAGATCCGGCATTCAGTCCATTAAATACATTACCAACCTGCCAAGTACCGGTAGCTCCTAAACGATATTCATAAGAACCGGTTCCACCGGATGCAGAAACTGCTATTTGTCCATCAAATGCTTCACACAAAGTAGGATCAGTTTCTGAAAGTATTATGCCTATTGGCGGAGGATCATTAAGCGTAACTGAAGCAACTGCAGTACATCCATTCGCGTCCGTAGCCGTTACGGTATATGTACCAGCAAGTAAACTTGAAATATTTGCCCCTGCTTGCGAATTACTCCAGAAGTATGTAATTGCACCTGTACCTCCACTAGCTGTCGCTGATGCACTACCATCTGATGCTCCAGTACAACTGATATCTTCTCCGTTATAATTGGAGGTAATACTTGCGCTTACGGTTACTGGCGAAGGAGCTACTAAAGTAACTGAACCTATTTCCGTACAGCCATTTTCATCAGTAGCCGTTACAGAATGTACGCCTGCTGATAAACCTGTAGCATTGGCAGTAGTCTGACCATTATCCCAAAGGTAAGTCTTCACACCTGTTCCACCAGCTGAGCTAACAAAAGCGCTACCATCTGATGCTCCAGCACAACTAATATCTTCTCCATTATAATTAGAGGTAATATTTGTATTCAATATGATATCTGTAGGTGGCGTAAAACTCACACTATCGGTTGCGGTACAACCATTTGCATCCGTTACGGTCACATAATAAGTAGTGCCAGATAAACCAATCACAGAGGTACCTGTCTGTCCATCGCTCCAATTAATATTTAAAGGTGGTACACCGCCATTAATAACGACTTCTGCCGTTCCATCGGAAGCGCCATTACAACTAATATCTTCTCCGTTATAATCGGATGTTGTGCTGGCGGTAATGTCAAGCGTCGAAGAAACATTTATGGTTTGGACAGCTGTTGTAACATTACCACAATTATCCGTTGCCGTCCAGGTACGGGTAATATCATATGAACATCCAGCAGGAACATTTACTTCCGTATAAGAAATATCAACATCAGCATCACAATTATCTGTTGCGCTAATACAAGAAGGCGTCACCACAACTTCTGCCAAGCTTAGCACATCCGTTCCTTGTAACTGAATTCTTACATAACGGGCCGTTGTATCAATAGCAATAGTCGTCGGCGAACCTGCAGTGGCAGTTTGGAAATAGGAAGTAACTTCCGGATCAAGTAATGTAGTAGATAGATCTGTCGAGGCAAATGCATGATCAGAGACTAAAATATAATAATTAGTCAGACGAGCTGAACAACAATCTGTTCTATTCCAGATTTCAATTTCTTCAATTGGGTATACCGACTGTAAGTCAACTTCCCACCAGGGTTGAGCCTCTGATAAAGTATGGGTAACAGAATTCCCACCGTAAACCCCATTCGTATTTCCATCTACGGCACGAGAGGATTGACCACTTAAATCAACACTTGATTGATTGGTTGGTTTACCTTGTGCAACGTTAGTCACTGCGGAGCAATCTGCTAATGGCGCTTCAGGAATTGCATTTCCAGCAACCGTAACATCAGCAGGGATACCTATAAAGATCGGATCAGTGTTATCTTCGACTGTAATGACCTGCGAATAATTAACGATTTCACCACAGTAATCAATAGCTTCCCAATCACGGGTTATAACATAACAATCATCTGTTGAACTACCATTACTGGTTTGGGTACTCGTTTCATTTAAGGTAATGGTAACCGGCGCAAAGTTTACACATTGTAGAACGTTTAGCTCCGCAATGGAGGTCCATGGATTTCCATTTACTTCTGAGTTGGCTACCAAACGTACAAAGCGTCCTCTAGTAATTGGAATAACCTCTTCTTGTTCAGTATTAGAATTGGTCCATGTCCCAGCGCTTTTGGATGCGCCCCAGGTAATGCCATCCTCACTGACATAGAATTCGTAATCGGCAATTCTACCATTTTGCCCGGTCAGTCTTGGGAGATACCTAAACCCGGCAATCATATATGAAGCTCCAAGATCAATTTGGATTTCATGTGGGTGAGCAGGATTCGATGGACTATATTCAGTATGCCAAATAGTACTGATATTTCCGTCAAATGCATTTGTTGCTCCTTCTCCACTTTGTTCACTATCCACATATTGCAAACTCCATCCTGCCTGCGGGACTACACCTAATTCTTCACAGTTATTAGTAGCATAAATATCAGAGCCGATCACAGGAGCTGTAGGAACCGCATCACATTCTACGGTAACATCAGCAGGGATCCCCGTGAGGATAGCACCTGTAGGTTCTTGAGCCGGGAAGGAAACTTCCGGGTATAGTTCTTTCTGACCATTATTAACCGTGGCGACATTAGTAATAAACTTAGCTCCTGCAACATCTCCAATCACTGCTTCGAATCTAAAAATTACAGAGTCTCCCGGTTGAATTACTGCGCTATAGCTGATACCTGTTTCATCAAACGGAAACACTGAGGATGGCGAAGTATCATCTGCCAGATTATTTACGACTCCGTTAATAATTGCAACTGAAGTATTTGGAATATACGTTACATCCGTTGGTAAAGTATCCCTTACATTCACAGTACCTGTTGATAATGGTAATGCTCCCGTATTACGGATAAATAAAGTATAAATTACCTCATCACATTCATCGTATAAACCATTTGAATTATAATCTTTACTAAGGTCGACACACTTAGAAGTTGCGAATGGAATACCATTAGGTAGACCAACCCCTAAGTCAATTGCTGGTGACCCCGGACTAGCGGTTGCCGGATCCTGCCCCCATGCCCCTGCGATGATTGCATCACTACCATCACATACCCATAATTGCATTCCTGTCTGATCTCCATCGGGGTCATAAATTTTTGCATTTTGTAGATTATTTAAGACTATGCTAGCATCGTATAACTCTCCATTGGCATCTGTTAACGGACCGCCATCTCCATTATAATCAATACAAACAGTAATCGCTCCAGTGCTTGCACTTCCCGAAGGGAAGGCTGCTGTCAACCATACTGGCGCAGAGTTTTCCGCTGTATTCGGCACACATTCAAATACATCCAATTCAGCGACAGAAGTCCAAGGATTTCCATTAACCTCAGAAGTCGAAACGAGTCGGATATATCTTCCGGTTGTAGCATTAAATGATTCCGTTTTTGTGGCAATGCTATTTGGCCACGTACCGGCGGCAACTGCACTATTCCAGGTGACTCCATCTGAACTCACATAAAATTCGTAATCACCTATTGTACCGTTTGCAACACTACCTGTTGTTAACTGAAGTTGCCAGCCATTTAAACCTCCACCATCAGCATTAAAGTTATCTACAATTTCTAAGGTCCACCAACCGAAAATATCTTCGCCCGCAAAATCAGATAAGTTACCAAAAGGAGCATAAGCGTTACCATCAATAACAGGACAGGCCCAACTATTATGAGCTGCCCCCTGGTCATCAAAGTCAACAAAAATATTATCTAAGTCTGAACATGAGTTATTATACAATTGAACTCTGGTACCTGTCGGACTAATTAAGAATATATCCAAGTCACTTACCCAGGTATGCGAAACATCCAGGTTAAGTATGTTTACATCAGATGCAAAGCCTCCTGAGGCGACATAAATCTGGGATGTGATTGTACTAGCCGTAGTAGCATCTATTGCAGTATAAGTATTATTTGTAAAGGTATTAGTAACTCCGCCTGCAACTCTTGGTGTATAACTAAAGCCTGTGATATCGTGCTCAGCTCCCAAATCAATTTGTATTTCGTGGGGTTGAGGATCACTAGTACCATTATACTGAGTATGCCAATAAGTATTGGTATTACCATCAAAAGCATTAGTAGCAGGGGCAGATTCAGAAACTGTTTCCTCACTATCAACATATTGCAGGCTCCACCCGGCTTTGCTTATAGCTCCTGTAGAACAAGCAGTAGGATCCTGGCCCGGAGCGTACCCAACTAAAGTAATCTGGTTTGACACCTGACTCTCTGGAACAAGTGCAAATCCCCAATCATGCGTACTATTTCTGTCTATATTATTTGCATTAGGGTCAGAATCAATAGTAGCAATTGCATAAAATAATTCACCTGATCCTGTATAGAAGCTAGAACCCGTATTATCTGGAATTTCAATATAGTTTGTTCCATTTGCAGGAACAGAAACTGTGCCCTGGACTCCAGCATCTGTCTCCCAGGTAACGGATATACTTGAATTATTTGGATTATATAAGTGAACGTAGGTTGGTCGGTTAGTAGCACTTACTACTGCACCTCCATCGTTGAGTGTTGCTACCGGATTATAATAGTAGTCACTCCATTGTTCTGTAGGCTTTAGGGTAAAGAAACGTGCCTCAGCACCGGCGCATATATCTCCGGTAATCAAATCTACTTGTACCGGATGTGAAGTAGTAATTGTTGCGCCTGCGTTGACATTGGTATCAATCAAATAGCTCTCCCCTTCATTAAGTGTAGTGGTGACATCAACACTTCCATTGCCATCCGTATCAATACTTACAGATGTATTATTGGTACCTGCCATTATAACAACGGCGGTATACTCAAACATATCGTTGATGTTGCTATTTTGGCCTACTGGTATTTCATAGCTTGTTCCCCAGCCTAAGGTAGGATAAACTTCAAGGGCACCGGCTAATAAAGTATTCGTACCACTTGCCCAGGCTAATCTGGTCATCGCAAGATTACCCCGACTACCTAACTTATCACTGGCATCATAATCAATTACAGTTTGTCGGGTTGTGGTTTGTACTCCATTATTCAAAATAATAAAATCAGCAGCAGAGAAATAATCAACTGTATATCCGGGTGCAATTCCATTACTGATATCTCCATCTCCCCAAATTTCTGTAGTAGTTTGAATTGGAAACGATAGATTAATCTCATAGCCATCTTCCCAATGATCAAAATAAATTACTGTTCCTGCTTCTACAACCCCAACGGAAACATAAGTCTGTATAGGTTCTTCTACCTGCTCTAAAAATCCACAGGTATCTGACCCAAGGATTGCTAAACTAGTCAGTACCTGATCCTCCGGATAAGGTATATAATAAGTTTCTACAAATTGAACTCCACTTAAATCATCTGAGCAATAGTTATCACCACCACCTTGTCCAACGACTCCGCCCCCTGCGGTCAAGGTTACAGGAGAAGAAGATACACACGAGAATCCAACATAACGAACCGTTACGGTATAAGTACCTTCGTTAAGTCCATTAAACAAGTTACTTGATTGAAAGCTAACTCCGTCAATACTGTATTCAATGGCAATTCCAGATCCTGACGCATCAATTAAAATACCTCCATCTGTACTAACAGTTGTTGTCGGGTTAATAATTGTGATATTATCAATGGTTGGTGCTTCCGGGATATTTACAGTGATTGCTATTGGTCCTACCTGACAACTTCCAATTGAACTTCGAACATAGGTAAAGTAAGTTCCCGGAGCTAATCCGGTAAATGAATTTGTAGATTGCCAGGCTGTACCATCAATACTATATTCATAAGATCCTGTACCACCAGATGCAGAAATTAAAATAATACCATCATTTACGCCACAGTCACTTGGTGATGCAGCATTTACCGTATAAGTAATCGGAGTAGGTTCAGAAAACACTACTGATTCAACTGCTGTACATCCGTTGGCATCCGTAACCGTTACTGTTTGGGTACCTGCAGTACCATTTGTAATACTTGCTGTGGTCTGACCACCACTCCATAGATATGTATATGGTGCAATTCCTCCACTTCCACTGGCAGTAGCCGATCCGTCATTTCCTCCTTCACAACTTATCTGATCTCCATTAAAATCAGAATCAACACTTATACTAGCTACAACATTTGTTGGGTTTGTAAAGGTAACAGAGGCCGTCGAAACACAACCAAAAGCATCCGTAACGGACACCGTATAAGTACCTGCACCAACTCCTGACAAACTTGCTCCTAATTGTCCATTACTCCATTCGTAAGAATATGGAAGTCCTCCTCCAGATGCAGAAGCAGTAGCTGTTCCGTCAGTACTACCCGCACATGATAAATTTGCTCCATTATAATTTGAGGTTATACTGGCAGAAGCAGATACTCCAGGCGGGTTAGAAAGTGTAACCGTAGTTGTACTAGTACAGCCATTCGCATCCGTTGCAGTAACACTATAAGTACCTGCACCAACATTAACTAAGTTGGCTCCGGTCTGTCCATTATTCCAGGCATATGTATAAGGAGCTACTCCATTAGAAGCATTAGCATTTGCCGAACCATCGGTAGCACCTACACAACTTAAGTCTTCACCACCATAAGATGAAGTAACGGACGCACTAACCGTAATTGATGGAGGGTCCGTCAAAGTAATATTCGAAACAGATATACAGTTATTGGCATCTGTAACCGTCACGAAATACGTCCCGGCACTCACATTTAAAAGAGTGGCCGTAGTCTGACCATCACTCCATAGATAACTATAAGGCGTAACCCCTCCTGAGCCTAAAACAGATCCAGTACCATCACTGGCTCCGGCACAGCTTAGATCAAATCCATTATAATCTGATGTAACCGAAGCACTAGAAGTCAATACCGCTGGTTCGTTAACCGCAAAAGCATCTTCAACAGTACATCCATTGGCATCCGTAACCGTCACATCGTAAGTTCCGATAGGAAGACCAACTAAGTCTTGCCCGGTACTTCCAGTAGACCAATTATAGCTAAATGGTGCAACACCACCTGCAACAACCAGGTCTATCGCTCCAGTACTTCCACCATTACATAATACGTTAGTTATGTTTGCTGTTAGGGCTAAAGAGTCAGGCTGACTAAGTGTCAGTGAAATAGAATCAATACATCCATTAAGATCATAAACATATACTTTATAATCACCTGCTGGTAAGCCTGACCGATCTCCATCATCTGTAAAGTTATCTGCTAGTTGCTCCGTAGATAATGCATAATCATAATAGGCAACATTATCCATTAATCCTTCATAATAATCAGGATCATCCCATGTTTGTCCACCAAAAGCATCCTCTCCAATTTTAGCACCTATACCTCCACTATTCCATGGTGGAGTTTGCATTTGAATCTCTGAAAATCCAGTATTCACTGTTGTCCCCATCACCCCATCAAGGATCAAAGTAAAATCACCATTATCATAAACGAATCCTACCTGATGCCACTGTCCATCATTAGGAATATCAATTCTCTCTGCATTACTTTGATTAGAAAAACTTCGCACCGCTCCGTGGATATGATCATTATGAAGCTCCAATGCGATTCCATGTGTGCTTCCTCCTTCATCATAAAGAATTTGATGGCCTCCATCATATGCATCTGGTTTGATCCACATCAAAACGGTACGTTGTGTAAAGGAAGATTCCAGGAAAGAGATATTATCATCATATTGTATTCCGGTATTTCCATTAAAATCAAAGGATTGATTTCCATCTACTGCATCATTGGAATAGAGCTCCGTCCCATATATAATCTGTGCATGATGATCATTTCCTGTGATATCATCCGTTGTACCATCCATTGCCCAGAAAGCTTCCGGATCAATATCATTCCACGCATAAGTATATGCCCCCACTCCACCAGTTGCTGTTACATCAATAGCTCCATCAGAGCCACCATAGCAACTTACATCCGTAAAAGTAGCCGTAGCACCTAGTGGCGGTGGATCATTAAGGGTTATTGTTCCAAACCCCTGGCAACCATTCGCATCTGTTACGGTTACGGTATAGGTACCTGCACTTACATTACTTAAAACATCTGTTGTTTGACCATCGCTCCATAAGTATGAATACGGAGCAAGTCCACCACTTCCGGTTGCTTGTGCAAAACCATCAGACGCACCTACACAAGTAATATCTTCGCCAGTATAATTTGAAATCACGGCAGTATTTACAATGGTAGCAGGTGGATCAGATAGTACCACAGGATTCGAACCATAAGCTACTTCACATAATCCATTGTCATTTCTTATAAAGACATTATAATTTCCGGCACTTAAGCCTGTAAAAGTATTATTTGTTTGCCAGCTGCCACTATCCAAACGATATTCATAATTCCCTGATCCTCCGCTCCCCGAAATGGATATCCAACCTTCGGATCCTCCACAAGTAGTAGGATCACTGGTATTAACCGCAGTGACACTTGGAAAACCGAAGACCTCAACATCATCAGTAGCAGTATTTGTACAACCACTTCCATCAGTATAAGTATAGGTAATCGTGTAAGTACCGACTCCAGCACTTGCTGCATTGAATGTTGAACCACTTACTGCTGTTCCGGAATAGGTTCCGCCCGCAGGGCTACCGCCGGTCAGGCTCAGCGAATTATTATCAATACAAGCGATATCAGTACCCAGCGTTAAAGTAACCGTAGGTAAAGCTACCACATCAATATCATCAGTTGCCGTTCCAACACAACCATTTCCATCTGTATAGGTGTAAGTAATCGTATGTGTACCGACTCCCGCAGAAGAGGCATCAAAGTTGCCCCCAGTTACTCCGGTTCCACTGTAGACACCTCCTGCAGGGCTGCCGCCACTCAAGGCAAGTAGCGTACTACTTTCACATTCTTCTGTATCAGGTAGTGTAAGATTAACAGCAGACAAAGCATTCACCGTAAATGATTCCGTATCACTAGCTAAGCAACCAGCAAGAGAAACATCAAGTGTGATTGTTTTTGATCCACTACTACTATAAGTTACAGCATGTGGTCCAATCCCTGTGGCAGTAGCGGGTGTTGCTCCTGTTCCAAAATTCCAGGAATAAGTCGCTCCAACACCTGCATCAGTAGCAGTAAAGCTTGAAGCAGAACCGACACAGCCATCAGATGGCAAATTGATTACAGCAGTTGGGCTAGAAGGATCTGAAAGGGTTACGGGATTCGAACCGTAAGCAACCGTACAGTATCCATTATCATTTCGAACTTCGACAGCATAGGTTCCTGCACTTAGGCCGTTAAAGGTATTACTTGCTTGCCAGGTACCACTATCCAATCGGTACTCATAACTACCCGTTCCTCCCAAAGCAGTCACTATAATACTTCCATCGTTACCGGAGCAAGAGGATGGATCATTTGCTGTCACACCACTTATACTAGGTGCATCGTAAACCGTTATATCATCCGTTACAACGCTATTACAACCATTAGCATCCGTATATGTATACGTTATCGTATGTACACCTGGCCCAGCTACACTTGGATTGAAAGTCGTCCCACTGGTCGCTGGCCCGGTGAATATCCCACCCGAAGGGCTTTCCCCTTCTAAACTAACAGCAGTACTTGTTTCGCATGCTTCATTTGTCGTCAAGGTTAAAGTTGCCGTAGGTGCTGAAACTACAGTAATTTGATCTGTTGCTGAATTTGTACAACCATTAGCATCCGTATAGACATAAGTGATTGTATGCGTTCCTAGTCCTGCAGAGGAGGCATCAAAGTTGTTTCCTGTCACTCCCGGACCACTGTAAGTACCTCCAGCCGGAAGGCCTTCATTTAGCGTATAACTACTATTAAGGATACAGTCTTCTGTATCACTAAAACTCAAACTAACTGTAGGTAGATCATATACTACCATCGCATCCGTAGCTATACCTGAACATCCACTTCCATCCGTATAGCTATAGGTAATAGTGTGTACACCAGCACCAGCCGCCGAAGCATCAAAATTAGTCCCACTAACTCCAGGTCCAGAGTAAGTACCGCCTGCAGGGCTTCCCCCAGACAAAGCCAATGTAGTACTACTCACACATTCAGCGTCATCGCCAAGGGTAAATGAGACACTTGGTCCAGCAACTACGTCAATATCATCAGTCGCGGTATTCGTACAACCATTGGTATCCGTATAAGTATAAGTAACTGTATGTGTACCAATGCCAGCAACAGAAGCATTAAAATTGCCACCACTAATGCCAGGACCACTGTATGTACCACCTGCTGGACTTCCGCCTGCTAAAGCTAAAGTCGTATTGCCTTCGCATTCTTCGGTATCCGTGAGTGTCAAGGTCACTGTTGGTAATGCCCACACTTCTATACTATCAATCGCAGAAATGACACAACCATTTGCATTGGTAATGGAATAGGTTATAATGTGCATGCCCGCCCCGGCTACTGTTGCATCAAAATTAGTCCCGCTTACTCCTGTTCCGGAATAAGTACCTCCAATCGGATTTTCTCCTCTAAGATCAAGTACTGTATTATCCGCACAGGTAGTGGTATCTAATAAATTGAGCGTAACTACTTCGGAGGCACAATCCGGGTCATCACAGTCCACTAATCCATCGCCATCATTATCAAACCCGTCATTACAAATCTCAGTACAACCTACTCCCGGATCCTGAAAATCATCAGTTCCTGCATTAGTCTGGATAATAGTATAACTCCCTGAAGTTGTAGCAGCCTGTGTATCATCACTTTCAATATCATCATCTAATCCATTCGCACCAACTTCTCCAGCTGTAGAAGCTGCAAGACTATCAGTAATTGTTCCATTGGTAGTAAAACCAGTTACTCCTGCTTCAACTTTATCATAACATCCATCGCCATCAGCATCCAAATCAAAGAAGCTAGGAATACCATCGGAATCTACATCTGTATTTGAACAAAGGGTATAACCAACATTTGTTGCAAAGCGTACCGGACCATCCAGATTAGACTCAGTATAATGTCCAATCTGGAATTGGAGTTGTTGAACCCTTCCCGTAAACTCTACAAGTCCTGACCCATTGGTAGATGTATTTTCAGTGGCACGAATGGTATCTCCGACCACTTCAAAATCTCCGTCTGTCCAAAGTACATTCATACTTACACCTACAGTCTGATTGATCAAACTTAAGCTCCAATCTGGAGAAGTAGTGTTTGAACTTAAACCTCCTAAATTAATGGTTGGATTGACCACATAATCTGGGAATGTGATGGTAAAGGTACCATGGTCTCCAATAGTACGATCAGTATTGATCTCCAACCACAAATGCGTTTGTGATCCATTATAAGGAGAAGGCGGACCTCCATTAAAATTACTTAGGTTTGGTCCGGTTGCCGTATTAAATGTAATACCATTGATCAGATTAATATCATATTGAATGCCATTAGTAGTGGAACTAAATTGGGTTGTAGTATATGTACTTACTGAATGTACACCATCTAATGCGAAGGTGCCATTACATTCATCAGTATCAAGAATACCATCGTTATCATCATCCAAATCACAACCATCGCCTATGCCGTCTCCATCATTATCAGTATCCCCAGAATTAACTACCAGGTAACAGTCATCATCTTCGCAATCTGTTAAACCATCTCCATCATTATCAATACCATCGTTACAAATTTCGGCTATACAAGGGCCAATTGCAGGGTTCTGCCAATAATTATTTGCAGGAGGACCATAGGTATGGCCACTTACTAAGCCATTAGCTAATGGCACAGGCGCAGTTCCTCCTACTAATCCATCATTATTACTATCACTGATAGCTTCTTCTTCTGTATCATAGCAACCATCACCATCACTATCTAACTCATAGGCATCATAGGTCCCATCTGGAGTAGTCTCGCTATCAGAGATATTATAATTGATAATCCCGTTATCCGCAGTGGTCTCTACGATATCTACTAAACCATTAGTCCCTACCGTAGTGGTTAATACTCCATTAGTATGGGCTTGATTATGTCCTGCTTCTACGGCATCGTAGATACCGTCGTTGTCACTGTCAAGATCTAAATAATCAGGCACACCATCTTCATCGGTGTCTTGAAAACAAGGAATTGGGAAAAGCAAATTTGTGAAGTCGTTAAAAGCGTATCCTGAGCTTGCAAACTCCTTTTTGATACTAATATTAACTAATGACTTATTTTCATAGATGGCAATAACTCCTTGTTCTGGAAGTGAACTCCCATTTAGACTCCCTAAAAACTCTCTGGTGATGCCATCACTTGACTCTGTAAGAAATGTTGGATCGCTCAAAAAAGTAGAGTGCAATTCAGATTCTAAGAATCTTCCTGCACCATTCGAATCTATATCATTTAGCACAACACCACCAGTAATATTAAAAGGCGTAGTTGTACCAGCATTAAAAAATTCGAGTGTTATATCAAAGAACTGACTAACATTTGTCCCATCTGTTAAAATTACACCTATAAAAGAAGTCTGCCAGGTTAAATCCTCATTGCTGGGACCTCCTATAAAAGTAACCTTCACATCAAAGGGTTGTCCCAAATATGATCCAGCATTAGTATATAGAGCACTTGGATCAGCAGCCCCTGTAGATGTCCCGTTTATTGTAGGAGGTGTTACAACATTAAGCTCTAAAAATTCACCTAAATCAGGGTGTTCATAACTAGAGTCGTAAGGAAGAGGACAGGATTCATCAACATCTGGTATCCCATCATTATCATCATCAAGATCACAAAAGTCTCCTATGCCGTCATTATCATTATCTGTATCGCCAG
>JAHDHW010000312.1 GCA_020631105.1 Saprospiraceae bacterium
AACTCCAGAGTATCCGCAAGTAAAATTACAGTTTACTAAAATACCGCTTCGCTTCCTTAAGTACCCGAGGGGCCATAATCAAAGTGGCCAGCATAGTCGGGATAGCCATTAAGGCAAAGGAACCATCAATTAAATTGAGCATCGCACTCAATGGAAAAACCGCACCCATGACAATACTTGCGATATAGAAATAATTAAATATTCGCTTGTGCTGACGACCGACGATAAACGCCAGGCATTTGGTTCCATAATAAGAGTAAGAAAACAAAGAAGAGATGCTAAATGATGCTACACAGATTAAAAGTAAATATTTACCATAGCCCGGCATAGCGGCTTCAAAAGCATTAGAAGTCAAGGTCACTCCATTATCGCCAGTCGTTTCCCAAACGCCGGTTACTAATATTGCGAGCGCAGTCAGGGTACAAATCAATAAAGTATCAATTGCCGGTCCCAACATCGCTACCAAACCTTCCCGAATTGGTTCTGCAGTTTTAGCAGCACCATGCGCCATAGGCGCTGTACCAATACCAGCCTCATTAGAGAAAGCACCTCGTCGCATTCCATGAAGGATGAGGCCTCCGATAACACCACCCAGAAGTGGATCGCCTTTGTAATGCGTTGCCGCAAAAGCGTCTGTAAAAATTAACCCGAGATAATGCGGCAGCTCAGAGATGTGAACTCCTAGAATAATAAAAACAGACACCATGTACAATACCACCATTGATGGAACTATTGCAGCGGCAGTTTTACTAATCCGGTCCAACCCTCCAAAAATAATAACAGAGGTAAGGATAGCTAAACCTATTCCAATAAACCAATTTGCCTGATCTGTGGCCAAGCCTTGTGGCTCTAATAAAACATCCCGTATAGCCTGCGTTAATTGATTTACGTTAAAGACCGGAAGCACCCCGATCATTCCTGCAGCACAAAAGAAGACTGCTAATGGTCGCCAATGTTTGCCTAATCCTTCAACGATAAAATACATCGGCCCTCCTTGCATAGGAGCAGTTTCTCCTCCAATTCCTGGTTCTTTTCCGCGGTACATCACAGCTAAGGCTGAAGTAAAAAACTTGGTGCTCATTCCTATGATACCACTTATCCATAACCAGAATACAGCACCCGGTCCACCAATAGTAATCGCAACCGCGACACCAGCAACGTTACCCATACCAATGGTAGAAGAAAGTGCAGTGGTTAATGCTTGAAAGTGACTGATCTCTCCGGGAGCATTTGGATCATCATATTTGCCACGCAGAACCTGTATCGCATGCCCCAGATATCGAAACTGAACAAACCCGGATCTGATTAATAGATATAGACCACCTCCGGACAGTAAAATGAGTAATGGTAATCCCCAGACGAAGCTGGCAAAATCGGCGATAAGTGCATCAATCTGGTCAATCATACGGCTTTGTAAGGTTGGTATTTTCGATGTTTATTTCGGAGTGTCTAGTTATAATGTAGAACTATAACCTTCTCCTTTGTCGTAAAATAATCGAATTATCTGAGTTCTGGATATTAGTCCATAAAAAAAGTCCAAACAAAGCTGCAAACACAACCTTATTTGGACTCTCTTACAAATACTACCAATCTGAAATTTACCTAACAAACACTGAAAAATAAACCTCAGTTTTCCTGAAATAGACCTTCTTACAAAAGTCTAACACTAAGTTATCATAGCTTTACTGTTTAAAAAAATTAAATTTTTCCGCAAACGTTTGCGCAAACGTTTGATGTTAGTAACTTTACTGAAATATTGTAAAATTTAACATTCTTGAGTGCCAAAAAAGATTTTGCAAGCGCACTTTAATGTTTAAAATAATATCTCGAAAAAGGCACTTTCCTTAGACAAAAGAATGGTTTTAGCGGGGTCATACCATATTTTGTTAAGCTACCAGAGGAGAAACAATTAAAAGGCAAACTTAAAAAAAGATGAAAAGAGCAACGCTTAAAGACATCTCTCGACTCACAGGCTTCTCTATTTCTGCAGTAAGCAGGGCCCTTAAAGACCATCCCGATATCAGCACTCCAACCAAAAAAAAGGTAAAAGAAGTAGCCCGTGCACTTAATTATCTTCCAAACCTGAGCGCTCGAACACTTCGTACCAATTCCTCAAAAATTATTGCCCTCATCTTACCAGAATTAACAGACTTCTTTTTTCCAAAACTGCTCAAAGGAATAACTGAAATAGTGGAATCCCGAGGGTATACTTTAGTTTTTTTACAATCGAATAATAGCCTGGATCGTGAAAAGGAACTTGTTGATTTTTGTATAAATGTTGCTGCAGAGGGGGTCCTGATTTCCTTATCCGTTGAATCAGAAACACTAGATCATTGTTTATCACTCAAGCAAGCCGGAATTCCATTAATACAAATTGATCGGGTAATCCGTAGTGACGATTTTCCAAGCATCACCATTGATGACCGGGAAACGGCTTTTAATGCGACTGAATATTTAATTCAACAGGGGCACAAAAAAATTCTTGGCATTTTTGGAGATCAGCGCTTAATTATGACACAGCTAAGGGCGGAGGGTTTTCAACTTGCACATGCACATCATCGCCACGCGCTACAAGATCAACAAGTCCTTAAGATTCCGAGCGAAGCGGATATTAGTGCAAGTATTAGCGCTTTTATTGCCGGTAATTCAGATGCCACTGCCATCTTTACCATGTCCGATACACTCTTGGTCAACACTTACCATTCGATTCAACAGTTAGGCTTTAGAATACCGGAAGATATCGCTCTGATATCTATTAGCGATGGCGTTGCTCCCAACTACTTATACCCAAAGATTACTCATATGCACCACTCCGGACATGAGGTTGGGATAAGAGCAACGCGCTTATTATTTAATATTATTGATGGGATGACTCCGGCTTTTAATTTCTATGAGGTAGAGGCTGCCTT
>JAHDHW010000111.1:0-13932 GCA_020631105.1 Saprospiraceae bacterium
TAAAAGCTATTCTTTTAATAACTTTATTGGCTGTGAGAGAAGGATTCGAACCTCCACGGAGAAGTTAGCCCCGGTTTCCCGGAATTTATCCTTTGATCTCCACCCTCGAGACAGGAGGGCATGGCTACCTATTTCAACACCTCACAGTGTATTATTGTATGTCAAATAAAAGCTATTCTTTTAATAACTTTATTGGCTGTGAGAGAAGGATTCGAACCTCCACGGAGAAGTTAGCCCCGGTTTCCCGGAATTTATCCTTTGATCTCCACCCTCGAGACAGGAGGGCATGGCTACCTATTTCAACACCTCACAGTGTATTATTATATGTCAAGTAAACTTATTTCCCCTTTCATTAAAGAGTTAATCAATCATTTACAATAGCAAATTTAAAACAAATCAACCTTTCAATGCAAATATTTCAACAAAAAAATAAAATATTTAAATAATTCGCAAAATAATATTCATTTTGAAGAAAAAATCTAAAATACACACATAGATTTGCCCATGTTTTAAAAATTATTCAATACTTGAAGCGAATCATTAATATCAGGAGCAAAAATTCTATCATTTTTTAAAAATGCCCTATAAAATAGACATTTCATTTAAACAATCGTAAAAACCCCGACATCAAAAAGGTCTTTTTTACAGATTCCTTAAAAGTTCAATTAATTTAACTTTAACAACACCTAAAGTCCTTTATCTTTAATCTATGTTTAAGTCATTACTTGTTACCCTATTAGCCCTTCTGGGTTTTAAAACATGCCAGATTTCTTCGTCTGTAGCGATGCCGGATGTTGAAGCTCCTCCCAAAACAGAAATCCTGCGCGGACTAAGTTTCGTTGCACCGCCCAATGAATTCACTAAGAATCCGATGACCGAAGTAGAAGGAGTCAATGCAGACTGGATTGCGGTGATTCCTTATGGATTTACAAGAGTGGGAGAAGCTGCAGTCTATTTCGATACTGATCGTCAATGGTGGGGCGAACGCTCGGTAGGTGCTCGCGAAACTATCCGATTGGCACAAGCTTCAAATATTAAAGTCGTCCTAAAACCTCAGATTTATATTCCCGGCTCCTGGACTGGCGACCTCGACTTCAATACCCCCGAACAATGGGAATCCTGGGAAGCAGGCTATACAGATTACATCATGACCTTTGCCAATATTGCCGCTGAGATGCAGGTTCCTGTTTTTTGCATTGGGACAGAGTTTAAAATTGGAGCCAGAAACCGGGAGGCTTACTGGCGAAAACTTATTAAAGAAGTTCGCACCATATACAAAGGCAAGATCACTTATGCTGCCAACTGGGATGAATACCCTGATGTTCCTTTTTGGGATGCTTTGGACTACGCCGGGATAAACGCTTATTTCCCGCTAGACAATAGCACTACGCCTACTGTGGAAACCCTCAAGAAAGCCTGGTTACCTCACAAGCGAAACATTCGCAACTTTTATAACAAGCATAAAAAGCCCGTGGTATTTACAGAATTTGGCTACCTAAGCGTAGATGGTTGCGCGTATAATACCTGGGAGCTAGAAGCAAAAGTAAAAAGCATTCCGGTGAATGAACAAGCACAGGCAAATGCGATCCATGCACTGCTCGAAACCTTCTGGGAAGAACCCTACTGGTATGGAGGCTTTATCTGGAAATGGTTTCCTCAGATGAAAGGCGGTGAAGGATATAATTCACGGGACTATACTCCGCAAGGTAAAGTTGGACATGCTGTCCTGAAAGAATGGTATAGCAAGCCTGTCTCATCAGAGTAAGACCTTTGTACTAAATTAAGAAGGGGCAAGATGAATATATTCATCTTGCCCCTTCTGTTTAGACATAGCCACTCATCACTCTACCCCATCGCAATCCACCTCATTACTTCAGCACAAACGATAGCCCCCACTGTTCCGATGCCATAACCAAGTACGGCCATCAAAGCTCCTACCGGAGCTAAGGAAGGACTAAAGGCAGAAGCGACGACCGGTGCAGAAGCTGCTCCTCCTACATTCGCCTGACTACCTACGGCTACAAAGAAGAACGGAGCACGTATTATCTTAGCGACGATCAATAAGATAATGACATGAACAATCATCCATATAATCCCAATTACAAAAAGCCCCAAATTACTAAAGACTTCGCCCAGGTTCATTTTCATCCCGATCGTAGCCACGAGAATAAAAATAAATATTGAACCCCAGTTTGAAGCACCAACGCCTTCCATACGTCTCGCCTTTGTAAAAGAGAGTCCCACTCCAATTGCTGTTGCAATAACAATTAACCAGAAGAAGCCAGACATCAAAGAGTGAAGATTCATCGACTCCAAGGTCTCTTTGCTTTGTTTCATTAGAGGCGTAATAACATCTGCCCCCCAATGTGCTAAAGCCGTCCCTCCAAAAGCAATCGCAAGCATGATAAAAAGCTTCGTCGTAGTTGGCACTTCTGCTACACTTGCTTTATAATCCGCCATTTTCTTTTTCAAGGATTCGATTGCAGAACTATCTGCCTTGAGCCAATTATCCATCCGGGTAGAAATATTAGCACCATATAACAAAAAGCCCATCCAAATATTCGCTACCACTACATCTACGATAATCATTGTTGGGAATATCGGTTTTTCTACAACTTCATAAATCACAGCCATTGCATTCTGGTTTGCACCACCACCGATCCAACTACCGGCAACAGTTGACAAACCTCGCCACAATTGATCACTATCTGCCGAGATTATATCCGGCGCTACATTCAGGATAATAAACAAAGCAATCGGTCCACCAATTATAATCCCCAGGGTACCTGCAAAGAACATGATCAAAGCTTTAGGTCCCAAATTAATCAAACCCTTAAAATCAATACTTATACACAATAAGATTAAACTCGCAGGTAATAAAAACCGAGAAGCAACGTAGTATAATTGCGAATGACCTTCGAACTGTTTCGTTCCTTCAATCCCCGTGTCTTTTATCCATTGCTGGATTTCTGAAAACGACATTGAGGCATCCGGCAAGGTATGTCCCAGTTCACTGAGGTACTGAATCAAGCCTGGTTCATACCAGTGTGAAGCAACAAGCCCTAGTGGCCAGTGTAAAATCGCGGGGATAAAATAACAGAGTAATAGAGCCGGAACATAAGTGTAAAACTTTTTCCAACCGGGAGTATCGAGGTGTGAAGTATAAAATACTCCAGCTAAAACGATTAAGAGTAAGCCTAAAACAATAGCATCGCTCGTAAATATTGGTTCCATTCGTTTAGTATTGAATTACAAGATAGTACTACCCTATACATTACACTTTGTAGCTGGTAGCCTGTCAAAGATAATTTTTTGTTTTAACTTTGCCGTCCGTTAAAATACAAAGTCTGTCATGAGTAAAAAGATTAGTAGAGCCTTAATGATCGTAATTGTAGTACTAGCTAACATCGGCTGTGACCAGATCACTAAAGATATGGCTGTCGAACAGTTAGCAAATAAACCTTCGATGTACTATATGAACGATATGTTTGTATTGACTTTTGTGGAAAACGACGGGGCTTTTCTAAGTTTGGGGTCTGATTTCCCGGCAACCTTACAATTTATTCTGTTGAAGCTACTTCCGGTTATCATGCTTCTGGTACTTAGTTATTACACTTTTACTTCCAAAACGCTGAATAAGTATCAAACTCTTGCGCTGAGTTTCATCTTAGGCGGAGGCATCAGCAATATCATTGACCGCTTGCTTTATGGCAAAGTCGTAGACTTTATGAATATGGGCATTGGCGATATCCGAACTGGGATATTCAATTTCGCAGATGTTTCTATCATGGTAGGCATTGGTATTTTTCTGGCCGCTAACCTATTCATCAAAGAACCTCAACCCGTAGTAGAACCTGAGGTTAGTCCAGCCAGTGAAGACCCTATATCTTCAGAAGGCGCCTAAGTTTCAGCTAAATATCTTTCTCGAGTAATACGCAAATGATGAATCTCGTGGCCAGCAATCATAAAGCCTAATGCCCGGGTAGAAATAGCATGCTCACTTGCGGTGCCAATCCGATCCAACATTTCATCGGTATAATTACTAAACTGTGCAATAGTCGCACCTCGTACTGCCCGATATTCTTCTATAATTGAGTATGGACTACGCTCATCAGCATTATAATGCGGTACATAATCATCCTGATTAAAACCTGGCATTGGCGTCATATCATTCCGGGCTACTCGCATAGCACGATAGGCAAATACTCTCTCCGTATCCAGTACATGGATAAAAGCCTCTTTGAGGGACCATTTCCCTTCAGCATATCGGAAATCCCATTTCTCGGCTGGTATATTTTCCAAAAACTGGATAGTCGAATCCAAAGCATCTTCCAATACTTTCAAGAAATTATCGGTGGTCACCTGATTAATATAGAGTTTGAAATAGTCGTGTGATTCGTGATCAGCAGGTCGTCGGTGGGTCATAGCAAAAGGTTAAATGGTTAGTTATAAAAAGCAAAAGCTTTATTTTTGGTTCAAAGTGATTGTATTTGGTCAATGGTACTATCAGTGGGAATAATTGATAACAGAAACATCGGCTATCTCTAGATAATAGAAACAAACTGGTAGTACCAATTAGTCATAATTATTTTCGACCAAGTAAAATCATTTAGCACCTTATTTTTCGTCATTGGTCCAAAAATAATAATTATGTTCTTCATCTAAGTCAAATCCAACGCTTGGATACAATTGATTCCCGATAATATTTGACTTTTCAGTTTCGAGCGCAACTCCTGCAGCTTGTGTATTACGAGCCAGGTCTTTCGCGGCATCCATCAACATTTTCGATATCCCTCTCCCCCGATAATCGCGATCAACATAAAGGTCATTCAGCAACCAGGTCCGGCGCATTCGAGTCGATGAAAACAGAGGATATAACTGCGTAAACCCAACTGCTTTTTCATTTTCGTAGGCTATATAAATTACCGATTCACTCTTTCGTATTCGTTCTCCCAAAAACTGTTTCGCTCCTTCGACATCAGATGTTTTACGGTAAAAAACCCGATAAGCGTCAAATAATAAAACCAGTTGATCCAGGTCATCCAAAGTGGCGGTGGAAATCAAAGTCATAGTAATTAGTTTTAATCGCCGAAAGGTAAGACTTTAATTTATTTCAAAACATCCTAAATCCCTCAAATGTATTTAAAGTATTACCGTTAGTCGAAAGAAATCCTTAACCCGTGGCTTTATAAGTATCTTATACATCTGATTAGCGAATAAACCCAAGTTGCAATTCATCGCAACTTAGATTAATAAATATTTTCTTCATGAAAACACACTACACATTCCTGATTTTATTTTTTCTCTTAGGGAATATTGTAAGCGCTCAGACCAAGCCCCTAGACCTTTCGTCTTTTATCACTACGGGAAGTGCTTATCAAACTGGCGAGCAATGCTTTCAATTAACCAGTGCAAACCTATGGGAAGGCGGAACCATTTGGTACGAAACTCCAATTGATCTTAACAGCTCTTTTGAGATGGAGCTTGATCTGTTTTTCGGATGTGATGATGAGGGAGCAGATGGGATGGTTTTTATCTTTCACCCAATGTTAAGAAACGGTTTTCAGGGAGAAGGAATTGGTTTTGGTGGACTTCGTCCCGCTCTTGGAATTGAAATGGATACTTACCATAATCCGCATTTAGCTGATCCTTATTTTGATCATGTAGCTTTAATGCAAAACGGGAGAATGCATCATCGCACCAGTTTATCAGAGGCGCAGCCACTCCTGTTAAATAAAAAAAATATCGAAGACTGTAAGAACCATAGAGTCAAAATCACCTGGGAACCCAATAAGAAAAACATCAGCATTTATGTTGATGGCCTAATCCGAATGAATGAAAAAATTGATATCATCAATCGCATTTTTGATGGTAACCCAAAAGTATACTGGGGCATCTCGGCAGCTACTGGCGGACAAGTAAACACTCATAAAATTTGTCTGGAAAAACTTGAGTTTACAACAAATAAGGACTTCAGCAATGCTGTCAAAAATGATATTCTTTACGGCTTGGACTATACTCTTAAGAATGTGGACTTCCTTTCCGGGAAAGATCAATTTCTAGATATTTCGTTTGAGGAACTCGACCGCTTAGTAGCACTTCTAAAGAGTAGTCCAAAACACCACGTCTACGTTAGCGGGCATACTGATGATATCGGAGGAGAAAGTCAAAACAAAAGACTTTCCAAACGTCGCGCGGACGCAGTAAAGGCTTATTTAATCGAAAACGGGATTGACGCCGACAGGATTAAAACAGTAGGCGAAGGAGAAAAAAGTCCAAAAGTCGAAAACGATAGTGAAGAGAACAGAGCGATTAATCGTAGGATTGACATTAAGTTTTATGTCCCTAGAGTTTAATAAACGGGTACGTCAAAATCTCATTTTTTATATTGATACTCAAGTTGTAAATACCTGAGGGAAGCCCCCCAACAAACATCCTTTGAGTATTTGCACTTTGCATTTGTAACACGCCTAGAGCATTATAAATGTTAATTACAAATTCTTCGGTTTCTGCAAGCTGAATATTTAGATAATTGTGAACCGGATTAGGAAAAATAAGTACGGACTCCATTCGCGAATCATATTCTTCCACAGTCGTTAGCATCTCTTCTAATGCTCCGATAAAAATATCCGTTCCGCCATTGGAATTGAAACCCTCACCTCCTAAATTTACCTGCGACACAAAGACGCCTCCAAGTATAATTTGATCTTGATTCCCGGTTTTTATCAACCGCCCGGAAACCTGATCATCTCCAGTCAAACTTACCAAGCCTGTTGCTACTCCAGTCAGCATATCAAAAGTAGCCACAAAACCTTGAGCAAAGTCAGCTCCGTTAATTGAAAGATCATCAATCTTCAAACTGCTTAAATACTGCCCGGTCATCCAAACCATATCTCCTCGCAAAGCAATACCAAAACTAAAACTGGGGTCATTAAATTCGCTGTCATCTAATCCTCTTGCCCAGATCACTTCTCCGTTTGCCGCCAACTTAATCAAGTACAAATTGTCAAAAAAACCAGGTGTAGCAATTGAATTTCCATCTATATCCAACACTCCAATAAAATGCCCACTCAGGAATATTTCCCCCACTTCATTAACAGCAAGCGCCCTAAGAAAATTATCAAAAACGCCAGTGCCAATGCGTCCCCATTCGCTTACTCCTTCTGCATCCAACTTAGCGACGAAGACATCAAAATCCGTAGTGACTGAACTTAACATATCTGCCCCAAAGGAAACACTTCCTAATAGTTCACCCGCAATCACTAGCTCCCCCATTGGCGAAGATGCGATCTTCCCGGGACGTACCATACCACTAGTACCATAACTACGTCCCCACTCTACCTCCCCACCCGAATCAAGTTTCCAAACAAATCCATCTTCCATCGCCATTGCTACCAAACTTGTATCACCAAGTAATAGCGTATCGCTGAAATACCCGGTCAGATAGACCCCATTCGCTGCATCTACTGCTACATCACTCACTACTTTAGTGGAAGTCCCTCGAATATTCTGCAGCCATTGCAATTCACCCAAAGGGCTGTATTTTGCCAAAAAATAAGCCTTGGAATTGACACCCGAATCTATGCTGTCTGTTCCAAAATATGCCTTCACCCAGTATTGACCTAACCACAGTACATTCCCTTCGTTGTCTATTTTTACGGCCAGGGTCTGATCATTACTTTCCGACCCTGCGCTTATGGCCCATTGTACATTTCCTGATTCGCTGAGCTTTGTCAGAAAAACGTCTCCTTCTCCTCTGCTTTGTAGACTCGTACTACCGAATTCAATCGTTTCCTGATAACTTCCTCCCATTAACAGGCTTCCATCCGCGGCAATATCTACTGCACTCAGCACCTCTGTTGACTCCCCTCCGAAGGCATTTGCCCATACCCAATCCTGCCCCAAAACGCCATTTGAAATCATCATCAAACCATAAAAAAAGATTACTCTAATCATCTTACCAAGACTATTACCAGTTACTTTTCGGTTAAAAACAGGGATAGTTTACTCAACCATTTCAAACACATACACTTAATCCGGACATCTCCGTTATATTCATAACACATCACTAAGCATAATTCCCTAACTTTGCATCTCCAAAATGTAACGTTTTATATATGAAGTACTACATAATTTTTACGCTATTTGTCGCTTCTTTGTTATTTGCCTGCGACAATAAACGTCCGGACACCGCTGAATTACCTCGAATAATTTCTACCGGCAATCCAACAGTTGATGGTTTAACTGCTAAAATTGCAGCACAACCTGAAGAGGCTTCTTTATATGCTGCCCGTGCAGCTGCTTATTATGAGATGGAAGGCTTTGATGAGGCTATCGCAGATATGGCGAAAGCTATGATGATTGACTCTAATAATGTACAGTATCATTATTTATTAGCGGACATCTACCTCAACTATTACAAATCCCAGCAAGCTCTACAGACACTCGAACGTGCTGTACAGATCGAACCTAATAATAATGAAGCGGTCCTTAAGCTCGCAGAGCTTCAAATGGTACTCCAGATGCACGATGAGTCCATGAAAAATCTCAGCTTGGTCCTCAATAGAAATAAACTCAATCCTGTCGCTTATTTTTTAATGGGAATGAATTTCGAGCAAACTGAGGATGATGCCCGTGCAATTAATGCTTTTCAATCAGCGATCGAAAATGACCCTAATATGGCAGATGCCCACCTCAAGCTCGGCCAACTTTTTGCAAAGAAAGGAGAAGAGATTGCAATTCGTTATTTTGATAATGCTGTTGCAGCTGCACCAAATAGCACTATGATGCATTATGCTAAAGCTGAGTACCTCCATAATAACAATCAACTTGACGAGGCACTACAAGCTTTACGAGAAGCAATCATCATCGATCAGCAATACTTAGAAGCTTACTTTAGATCAGGTGTCATCTATCTTGAAAAAGATTCTGCCCAACAGGCCTATAAGCAGTTTGATTTGATCGTACAAAATGATCCTTCAAATGCCAAAGCTTATTATTACAGAGGACTCTCTGCAGAATTTAGCGGTAATCCGAGCCAGGCGAAGGCTGATTATCAGCAAGCACTTACTTTTAACAGTGATTACCCTAAAGCACAGGAAGCGCTGGATAGACTTAAGACTGTACAATAAACCAAGAAAGCTTGTCAAAATATTATTATCTTGATAAGAGATCAATTTAGATAGTCGCATAAACATACCGGTATGAGAAATTTTTTACTTTTCTTTTTGTGTTGTACAACAAGTGTTTTCCTTGCTTGCTCTGCACAAGAGACCACTTCGGAAGTAGACCCGGCCAAAGCCATTCCCGTTGCAATAACGGAAACTACTCCCACTACAAAAACACCTTCCAAACCTCGCGGAAATCAAACCTTTCGAGACCCTGCAAGACCAACTGCTCAAATCGATACAATTTATCCTTTCGATATTGAACTACAGACCATTGACGGAGATCTTGTAAATACCTCAGAGTTGCTAAAAAGTAATGGCAAACCTACTGTTGTGCTTTTCTGGCTAACCACCTGCTATCCTTGTCGTATCGAAATGAAAGCCATCCAAAAAGAAATTGATCAATGGAAAGCAGAGACGGATTTTAATATTATTGCGGTGTCGACCGACTTCGAAAAAAACCATGACCGAATGGTCAAAATGGTTAAGGACAACAACTGGTCTTTTGAGTCTTACTGGGATCTGAATCGCGAGTTCCGTAGAGTACTGCCTGGCAAATTGAATGGACTCCCTCAATCTTTTATCTTTGACAAAGACGGGAAGATCGCATACCATAAGAGAAAATATTATACTGGTGACGAACAAAAGCTCTACGCAAAGGTTAAAGAACTAGCCAGCAAATAAAATATTTCACCCTATTTAATAACAATAAAATCAAAACTACTATGGCAGTAATGAAAGTAATCGAAGTGCTTTCTAACTCTGAAAAGAGCTGGGAAGATGCTACCCGAAAAGCTATCAAAAAGGCATCAAAATCTGTAAACAACATTAAGTCTGCTTATGTCCAAAGCCAAAGTGTTACCGTCAAAGGTAACAGCGTGGCGGAGTATCGTGTAAACCTTAAAATCACTTTTGAGGTTGGCGGATAATTAAACTTTCGTACTCTAAAAAATTACAGCGGCATCAATGTACATTGATGCCGCTGTTTTATTTTCTGAGCTAAACAGATTGTCTGCTGGTCGTAGGCCTTAGCGTTTGATCAGCGAGGGTAAAACCCAGGCATAAAAAAAGAAATAACCTACGCTTTGATTACGACCACCAAATCATCTTGCTCAACCATTGTTCGTTCTTTTAACAGCACTTTTTCCACTTCACCAGCCATTGGCGCAGTAATCGTAGATTCCATCTTCATTGCTTCGATGATAAACAGTGGAGCGTTTTCTTTAATTACATCTCCTGCTTTTACCAATATTTTGGAAAGATTACCTTGCAAAGGTGCTCCAATCTCATTATCAGCAGTTGCCTTTTGGTGTGCAGCAACTTCACGTTTTATGGACTCATCCCGAACTTCAACAGAACGTGTCTGACCATTTAAGCTAAACAAGACCAATCGCATCCCCAACTCATTCGGCTCTGTCATATTCAGGTACTTGATCAAAATCGTTTTCCCTTCACTTAGCTCAACCAGGATTTCTTCATTAGGTTTCAGTCCGTAGAAAAATGGCAAAGTCGACAAATTACGAACGGCACCATAAGTCTGATAATGCTCAAAGTAATCTCTAAATACTTTTGGGTATAACTTGAAAGAAAGGAAGTCCAGAAAATTAACGGTTGGTCCAAACTCCTTTTCAAACTCAGCATATTCCTGATCAAAATTAATTGGCTCCAAGTGTGCATTCGGACGTTCCGTGTAAGGCTCTTCCCCTTGCAAAATAATTTTTTGAATATTCCCCGGAAATCCACCTTCGATCTGACCGAGGTCTCCCCGCATCAAAGCTTTGACACTATCCGGAAAAGCAAGGTTTGCTCCACGCTCCAGAATATCTTCCTTTGTCAGATTATTCGCGGTCATAAACATTGCCATGTCACCAACAACTTTTGACGAAGGCGTTACTTTTACAATTCCTCCAAACAAATCATTGACGATCCGGTAGTTTTCTTTAATTGTTTCAAACTGATCTTCCAGCCCTAAGCCCCTTGCCTGAGGACGAAGGTTAGAGTACTGCCCACCCGGGATTTCATGCGCATAAACTTCCGCGCTACCTGAACGAAGCTCCGACTCAAATGGATAATAATATCGTCGCACAGCTTCCCAGTAATTAGAATATTGATTCAAGGATTGCAAGTTTATCTTTCGCTCTCGTTCCTGACCCTCCATCATTGCAACCATCGAATTAAAGTTTGGCTGAGCAGTCAATCCTGACATCGAGCTAATTGCCACATCAATAACATCAATGCCACTTTCTATCGCTTTCAAATACGTAGTAGATTGAACCGAAGAGGTATCATGCGTATGTAAGTGTAGCGGTAAATCTACCGCAGCTCTTAATTCATTAATCAATAGCTCTGCGGCATAAGGCTTTAACAGACCAGCCATATCCTTAATACCCAATATATGTGCGCCAGCATCTTCCAGTCGGCGGGCCAAATCCAGATAATACTGTAGCGTAAACCGCTGCTCATTTGGATCCATTACATTTCCGCTATAACAGATACATGCCTCTGCCAATGATCCCGTACGCTCGCGTACTGCTTTGATACTGGTTGTCATAGCGTCCACCCAATTCAGAGAATCAAAAATCCTAAACACATCTATACCCGTCTCTCCTGCTTTTTCCACAAACTTTTCCACAAGGTTATCTGGATAAGCTGCATACCCCACAGCATTACTACCTCTTAACAACATTTGCAGTAAAACATTTGGCATAGCTTTCCGCAACTCTTCTAATCGTTTCCATGGATCCTCTTTCAAAAACCTCAGGGCCACATCAAAAGTAGCACCACCCCACACCTCCATAGAAAACACATCTCCACCGTGATTACGAGCGTAGCTTTCCGCAACTTTTACCATATCTTCCGTCCGCATCCGCGTAGCTAGCAAAGATTGGTGTCCATCCCGAAAAGTAGTATCCGTATAATGGATTCCTTTCTCCGCACGGAGCCATTTAGCAAATCCCTCTGGTCCAAGCTCTGTTAAAATATCCTTAGTTCCTTTTACAAAAGGTTGATCAGCATTATACTTGGGGACTTCGGCTTTGATAAAAACCTGCCGTGGGTCAACGAACTTCACATCCGGATTTCCATTAACGATCACCTTAGCCAGGTAACGGAGCATTTTGGTACCTCGATCTCGCCAGTTACGTGGCTCCATCAACTCAGGATGGTTTCCGATAAACTTAACCGTTGCGTTTCCAGTTTGAAACGTTTCGTTTTGTAATAAATTAAGGAGGAAACCAATATTTGTTTTTACACCCCGAATCCGGAATTCACGAAGGGCACGATGTAATCGCTGCGCTGACTCCGAGAGTGTACGACCTTTAGCGGTTACTTTTACCAGAAGACTATCAAAGAAAGGAGAAATCTTCGCACCAGGGTATGCACTTCCTGCATCTAGCCGGATACCAAATCCACTAGCGGAACGATAAGCAATTAAGGTACCGTAATCTGGTTTAAATTGCTCAGCTGGATCTTCTGTTGTCACCCGGCATTGAATAGCAAAACCTTTACAAGTAATATCTGATTGCTTTTCGATCATAATACTTGGATGCGATAGCGGATAGCCCATCGCAATCAAAATCTGTGATCGTACAATATCCACTCCGGTAACTTCTTCCGTAATGGTATGCTCTACCTGAACACGAGGGTTAACCTCAATAAAGTAAATACTCTCATCATGATCAACAAGGAATTCTACTGTCCCGGCGTGTGTGTAATTGACATGCCGAGTAAGCTTTAAAGCATACTCGTATAATTTATCTTTAGTCTCTTGCTTAAGATTCATAGCAGGCGCTACCTCTACTACTTTTTGAAAGCGACGCTGAACCGAACAGTCTCTCTCATAAAGGTGAACTAAGTTGCCGTGTTTATCACCAAGGATTTGTATTTCAATATGCTTAGGATTCTCAATAAACTTTTCAAGAAAAACGGTGTCATCTCCAAAAGCTGTTTTGGCTTCTCCTTTGGCTTCGTGATATTCTGTTACTAAGTCTTTTTCGTTTCTCACCACACGCATTCCTCGTCCACCTCCGCCGGAAGCTGCTTTTACCATTACAGGAAAGCCAATTCGTTTCGCCTCTTCGAGTGCTATCTCCGCAGTGGTCAAATCCTGCTGACTATCCTGAATCATGGGTACCGCTATCTCCTTCGCAATGTTCTTAGCGGCAACTTTATCCCCTAGCTTGTCCATCACCTCTGCATCCGGACCAATAAAAATAACTCCCGCTTCCTTACACTTACGGGCAAAGTTTACATTTTCAGAAAGGAAACCATATCCAGGATGAATTGCATCTACATTATGTGCCTTTGCAGTTTTAATAATTTCATCAATATCCAGATAAGGTTTAAGCGGATCATCTTTAGCACCAATACGATAAGCCTCATCTGCCTTATAACGGTGCAAAGAATAGCGATCTTCATAAGTAAAAATAGCGACGGTTTGAATCTTCAACTCAGAGGCAGCACGAAGTATACGAATAGCTATTTCGCCTCTATTGGCAACCAACAATTTCTTTATAGGTGTTACAGAAGTAGACATTTATATTAAGTTTTCTAATTAAACGGAACAAGCACTATGTATATGGCTTAATTTGGTAGGGCAAGAGTAGAGCAGTAAGGGTAAAGATAGGATTTTTTAAGGAGTCTGAAAGTTCTCTTCGATCTAATTAATTCCTCTTATTAATATTTCTAAAAGTTAAGATCAAAACTATGCAACACCTTCGAAAAGAACTAACAATTGTTAGCTGCCACTTTTCAGTTTTTACGCTTT
>JAHDHW010000111.1:14032-18230 GCA_020631105.1 Saprospiraceae bacterium
TTCTATCTTGAGTAAGGTCCCCAAAAGGCACAAGAAAATTTACGCCCCCCCTTCAAAAAACTAAATACAATTAATTCCCCTATCTATCATTGCTAAAATGATAACATTCAAAATCGTAACAGAACCTCTCTTCTGTTACGATTTTTTTATATCCTTATCCAGAAAGCACCAGTACACTACTGCTCTCTAATCAATTTTCGTAAGTTACTTAGGGTTTCAGTTGGTCCTCGATCAACAGCCATATTAACAATCCAATCAGGGATACTCCCCGCCGGGTCAGATTTGGCAAAATAAGTTAATGAGACCTGCTTAGTATTCACTTGTTGAAACTCCCATTGATTAGAATGATTAATCATCCGAACCACATCCTTCTCGGGAGGAGGGAACCCCGAAATAATACGAGTATTTATGGTTGCTTTAGTTTTTTGATTATCGATCGAAAGCGTTGACTTCATATAGGCATCCCGATCACTGAAGGGCCATGGAAAGTCAAACTTATAATAAGAGACATCTTCAAACTCAGAAATAGCCTCTACTTCATTGGCTTCAGAGCATTTAAAAACCCAGTCTGTATAAGTATTCGAATCCATAATAACATCCAGTATTTTAGGTATAGTGGTATTATTAAAAGACATTTCGATCTTTAATTCTTTTAGATTGGAATTAGCTAAATCTCTGGTAAATACCTTTATCCCGTTTTTTTCTTTTCTGAGTTGCCAGGGAAACTGGTCTAAGTCAGCAATGGGTGTACTAAAGGAAAACAAGCTGATAAAAAGGAGTATAAAAATTGATTTCATGACCGGTTACATTAGTGCCTGGGAAATGTTCACGTTTGATTTAACACTCTAAACTCGTGAATTGTTGCCTCCTTTATATTAATAAAACTATACAAATTAGTTAAGCCAGGGCTATATTGAGGTCAAATATACTACATAGTAACTTTTTCAACTACCCTATTAAACCTAAACTTATCGTCCTGTTGTACACATTGTTATTTTTTGGCATGTAATATGTAGTCATTTAGTCAGGGTATTATCCCTTTGGTATTCAAATTTATACGATGCTCAAGCTCATAAAAATTAGCCACCTGTTGGCCTTTGCTCTTTTAATGTTATCTACTACTCCAACTTTAATTCAAGCACAATGTACTGGCTCAGGAAATATCGTCTCCAGTGGCTCAGGTGCCCTGGGTAATCCTGCAACCTTAGACCCCGATAGTGATGGTGATATTATTGCCAGTGGAACAACGTTCGCTGCGTGTACTGGAGAATTAGCTGAGTTTGAAGCGCTCACCAACTCTAGTGGATGTAGTACCTGTCAAGTACCGTGGACACCAGTCAACAATGATGATCCTCAAAATGACCTTTGGTCAGGCGGGGGGTGTGGAAATACAGATATAGTTTCGGATGTTGACGGTAATAGCACTTACGCATATTTTACCATAGTTGATCCCGATGGAACATGTAATAACGGAGATGAGCTTATTGTTTTTCGCTTACGAATCTCAGGAGACTTTAGTGGTAATTTCAGCTTTTCATTTCTTGTTAGCAATGATGGGTTGACCGGACTAAGTGACCCTGATGGTTATGTATGCTGTTCTAAGTTGGCCAATGCCGGTTTTGAATACGAAGTACAATTAAAGACCGGTGGGAGTGGAAGCGGAATCAATGTTATTGATATTGACGGATTAGCAGGTAGTGATAATTGTGCGGCTGTCCCCAGTAAATGTAAAAGTTATAGTCTCGCATCTAGCACTCAAAAATCTACTGCTTGCGGGTCTTCCTGCGGCTGTCGAAGTGCTGGCGGGTCTCCGGTATTCCTGACTTATTTCGTACCATTGGTCGATCTTGATGTCGATTGTAGTACATATACAAACTTAACTTTTGTTCCAGTCACAAGCACCTCTGGCAATCCTATTATGTCGAATTGCACCAGTGTATCTGATATAGGTGGCGCGGCTGATAGAGCTCAAGCCTTAATAGATTGCCCCGATTGTAATGGTGTAACCTATTCCGGATGCACCACTGCTATTTCAGAGGAAGGCTGCATTTTATCTTGTACCGCAGAATCTAATAGTTTTTCAACCGCACTTCCTGTAGAACTTTTATCAATTGAAGGAAGAGCAACTCCTACATTTAACCTGATCAGCTGGCAAACTGCTTCGGAAGTCAACACTTCACATTTCAGTATTGAACGATCTTTGAATGGGAGAGATAATTTCGAAAGTCTAGGTGAAGTATCAGCAGCTGGAAATGAATACTCAGGAGCATTTTACACTTTTGAAGATATCGACTTAAACCCTGTAGCTTATTATCGGATCAAGTTCATTGATTTTGATGGTAGCTTTCACTACTCTAATACTGTTGTCATTCAACGCAATGCTAATCAATTAAAAATTCAGAAGATTTACACGCGCCCATCCTCTTTTTCCATGATCAATTATAGTACGAGTAATGCTGCCCATAATGTAAACTTTGCCTTAATAGACAGGAATGGTCAGGTTATCTACGAACAACAAAATTTACCAACAGGAGATAATCAAAACTTCGAAATACCTGTCTCTAATCTACCTAAAGGATTATACTTCATAAGCTTAAATGACGGATACAATCTGGTAAGTGAAAAAATAATTTTCTAAGTCCTGTGTAACCTTTTCTCTACAAATGCTACTATATTAATAGAACAATAATTCTATTCAATATGGAAAGTAGTATTCAACAGCAGTTTCTGGAAAAGTATAAGTCTATCCACGAGCCCTTTACTCGCTATTGCAGCAGCCGAGCTTTTGGACTTATGGCAGCCGAAGACTTAGTACAAGAAGCCGTCTTGGCAGCGCTTGAACAATTTGAGCAAATTAGAGATAAAGAAAAACTACTCTCTTACCTAATCGGTACCGTTCAGAACATTTTAAAAAACAAATACCGCCGAAAAAAATTCCAGGGCCCCTGGGACGAAAATCGCCTACAGCAAATAGAGGACAAAGCTCCCAGCCCTGAAGTGGCGATGGATATCAAAATTCTTCTGGAAGCTATTGATCAACTTTCCGAAAAACAACGAGAGGCCATTTTACTTTTTGAGATTAGCGGATTTAGCATTCGTGAAATCAGTGTACTTCAGGAAAGTACGGAGGCTGCCACGAAGACCCGTTTGAGTCGTGCACGTCAGCACCTTCGAATAAAATTAAACGAACATCCGAAACAACCCAAGCTTTCAGCAGCCCTGAGTGCTTTTGCTTCGATCTTATTTTAAATCATGGCAAAGAGAATAAACATACCTAAAACTTTCCGGGCTATGCGCAAGCTGCCTTTGGCCGTATCTTTTCAGCAAGTTGAAAGCTGGGTCCTAAATCAAACCATTTCTCAAAAAACAAACTCCAAACCTTCCTGGCTGGATCTAATCCAACAGTGGTTCCATAAACGATAAAACATTTAATAGTCATTCCTTAAAAAGCTACCTCATGTGAAGTGGCCAGGGATTCCTATGTCCATAATTCACAAAAATTTATATCATGCAATACAAAAAAGAGTTTCTAAAATTTTTCAGCAATTATTCCAGGCAATCTTCAGCCAGCACTGAAAGCTACATTCATAAAACACATACTCGTTTAGCTTACCTCAACAACTTTACGCCTAGTGTTATCGAGGAGCGACAGCTTAATGTAGCTCAGATGGATGTCTTCTCCAGGCTCATGATGGATCGAATTATTTTTCTCGGAGTTGCCATCGATGATTACGTAGCCAATGTCATTCAGGCTCAGTTATTATTCCTAGATGCACTAGACCCAAAGCGGGACATCCAGATTTATATCAATAGTCCAGGTGGGTCTGTACCTGCAGGCTTAGGCATGTACGATACCATGCAATTTATCTCTCCTGACGTCGGCACCATCTGCACTGGTATTTCTGCTTCGATGGCAGCGGTCATATTATCATCAGGTACCAAAGGAAAACGAACCTGTCTCAAACATAGTCGTGTCATGATTCATCAGCCATCCGGGGGAATGCAGGGACAAGTGTCTGACATGGAAATCAATTACAAGCTCTTCAAAGAGATGCAAAAAGAGATTTATGATATTTTAGCTAAGAACACCGGGCAAACTTATGAGCAAATCGAGATAGATTGCGACCGGGATCACTGGCTGAAGGCGCAGGATGCTAAAGCCTATGGTTTGATTGATGAGGTTTTGAATAAAGGTGAG
>JAHDHW010000112.1:0-15973 GCA_020631105.1 Saprospiraceae bacterium
CCTTGCTCCGTAGCGATGCTCACTAAATAAACACCTTCCGGTAGTGGAGTAGCAGTACTTAGCTCAAAGACATGGACACCAGAAGGTACCTGATCGATGGATTGACTTTGGATCATTTGACCGGTGATCGAAAGTAAATCAATTCGTAAGGATTGCGCTTCGGTCAATTCAATTTCGAGATGTAGTTGATCAACGAATGGGTTCGGGTAGATATTGACTGCGGCCAGGTTTGCATCCGGTTCGTTGCTGGATACAGGGGCCGTACACGCTGTCCGCGCAATGACAGGTTCATAAACGCTAATGGCTTGCTCACAAATCGTCCTGATCTCGAATTCATAGTCGGTGCAAACATCCAGATCATCAATAAAAAATGTAGGGTCAAGCGTGGAGGTCGTTTCCCAGTCCATCTCTCCGAATTTCCTATATTTTACCTCGTAACTGATCGTGTTATCCGGCCCAAACCAATCGATACTTAAAGTGGTCATGGTACTATCAATGACAAATTCGTAGGGCGATACACAAGGAATCTCAGGTTGGAAGTTGGCGATAATCTCTTCGTTCATTTCAAGACTCATAGAGATGGCATCCGCAAACTGGTCGGGACCGAAGGTATGATTAGCGACTTCCCAAAAGGCAAAATCAAAACCATCATTTGGCAGTGCAGTGAATTCGATATCAATTCCTCCAAAGTATTCTGCCGTCCAGGGATAAGCTAAACCTGCAATGGTATTGGCTTGTACTTTTCCGGAATTCTCTGGTTCCACATCGATGACAACTTCAAACGGTCCGGTGATGCCGACATCTTCATAACAGTCTACGATGCCTTCAGATATGTTTGTACATCGGATTTCTATGAAGTCTCTAAGTGATTCAACATTTGCTTCCCACTCTGAGACAGAACCTCCCCAACGGTCAACCTGCATTTCCATCTCCGGAGCAATCCTTCCAATCATATCGTCTAATAATCCGAGCATGAAATCGCAGGTGAAATAAGTATTGTTTAAGTCTGCGTATCGACTAATGTATAATGCCAGAAAATCTTCATTATTCAACAGCGCATTAAAGACCGGAACGTGACCCTGACCTCCCGGATCATCCAACAACTCAGGATTACAAGGGTCTGCAAATGGACTGACATCGGGGACTCCGGTGTAATTGATATAATGCCCGAAAGTTGCATCTTCATCCCAAAGAATATATCTCCATTTTTTTGCGCCACCATCTGGCTTACGTCCACGCCACCAACCAGTATTCCAGTTGAGCCAGTCACTGGATACATTATGAGAATGCAAGATGATATAGTCAATCATGCTAATGACTTCCAGTTGCTCTTCCACAAAGGCATAATTCGCCGCATCACTCATGTCATTGGTTACAATGAAGTTGTAAAGTGTATACCAGTCATCACCGCTACCGTATTCTTCCCAGGTTGCTCCCCAGGTTTTAAGAAAATCAATCCAGCTTCTGCCCTGGTCGTAATAGTATTTGGTGTAATCGTGATCATCTACTTTTTCCCGAAGCTCATAGACGCCCCAATAGGCACCGTTGACGTATAGAATGCAAGGCTCATTGGTTCGCTCATCCATTTCAAGATTCGCTAATTGAGAGAGGGTATGTACGTAGGCATCCCGGATGTGTGCACCTCCGCCTTCAAATGGGTAGTTATCATTCGCTGCGGCTTTTAAGATGATTCGCTGGAATTCATCTCTATCCGTAATCTGCGGATCAAACATATTATGTTTAATGGCATGGTCGTCTCCAAATTGATCACGCGTTATATAGTCGATTCCCCGCTGATCGTAGGCCCAGGAATCGTTCCCGTGCTTGTTAAACTCGCCGGTACAATCAGCGACCCGCTCTCCATCTTCATCAAACAGCTCAAAGGTGCCGACTGGTTCCGCAAAGAAATCTCCTTCCATCAAACCCAGGATTTCATCACCGGTAACGGATACCACTGGAATAGTATGAACGTGATCAATCAGATAAGTATGGAAATCTACAAAGCTTGTCGGTGTATCAGGATCGCTACTGATGCCAATTGACTTGACTACTGCAGTTGCACTTAAAGTAAATGGGCCAGTATACAAATTCGAACCTGCAGTAGGTGTACTGCCATCGGTCGTATAATATACTTCCACATCAGGATCGTCATTCTCAATGCTTACACTTACACCTCCCGGATAGTAACCTGGAGCAGGACTAATGGTTGGTTTAGAAGCATAGGGATTACTGACGTTATTATTTGCCGCATCGGGTGAAGGATTTTGATTGACGCCCCAGTTGGCATTTCCGTCACCCATCCTTGCCCAACTGTGATTGACCTTGTTCGGGACTTCAATATCATGTAAGTCAATGATGGTGCCGGCCGGACCTGCGAGGACAATGGCTTCACTACCTTTAGTTTGGGTAATCTTAAAGTTAGTATGTAATACGCCGCCTGCATATTCGTCTCGATCGGATGCCCATACCAAAAGGTAACCTCCTGCGTCAATACTGACCCCTGAAGGTATTACAAACTTAGTTGGATTATCTATTTTATCGCTGAGGTGATAACCGCTGAGATCAACAGATGTAGTACCTGCATTGTATAACTCTATCCAATCTTCATCTTCTCCGTAGTTATCCACGAAAACACCGAAGTTGGCTGCGGAGAATTCGTTGATGACGACTTGTGCAAATGTAGTATGTAAGGTAAATAGGCTTAAGAAAGTTAGAGCAAATGTGAGTTGGAATTTCATAATCCTCAAAAGTTTTTGTTTTGTGGTTATTAAATTAAATTTTTGTTTGGATAAAAAATGAATTCAAATTTTCTAATCCTTATTTTGTCAAAAGTGAGGCATTAAAAAATAAACTAAAGTATATGGCCTGACAAAATCGATTAGTCCTTGAAGCGGAATTGTTTAGAAGCTGACTCTTCAATTTTACGGTTGGCCAGTTGAGTGCAACTCTAAAATGATTGATAAGCCTGATAAGGATTGACGAACTAGTTTGGTTTTAATTTTGCGCTGTATTCAGCTGTTGCAGTTTACTTTGAAATATAGAAATCGTATTGTTTTATTCCTGAAAAACAAAACACTTCACGAGATGTATACGTTAAGCTATACTGACGTCAAAATGGTATGTTTGTAAGCAAACCTTTTCGCGTCAAGTCTAGGCGATACTAAACCGATAAATAATGGATGAAGAAAGAAAAAGAGCTATAGAGCAAAACCTTACCAATAGTTTAAGGACTGGAGACGAGAAGGCTCGACTCTACGCCATTCGAGAGCTGGAAGAGATTTATGAAGCACAAGAGAAGATCAGTGAATCTGCAATTCCAGTGCTGATCCTTACACTATTAGATTATAATAAAGATTTACGCCTTTATGCGGAAAAAATCTTGCAGCAGTTCTTACCAGATTGGCAGGATACCCAAAGCGCAAAATCAGCTATCCCCTCAATTATAGATAAGTTAAGCAGCAGTATTAAAGATACTGCTTCCGGGGCTTTTCGTTTGGTGCGAAAGTTTGATGCACATGCTTTACCGGAATTGGTGCTGGCATTGGAAAAGACAGCGGATAGAGCACAACAGCTTAAGTTGGTTCAACTGATTACACAGGTTGAAGCGCCGATTACTGCGGCTGTACCGGGCTTAATTGATTTACTAGAGTCCGACAACGTCATGGTAAAAGAGGCAGTTGTTAAGGCTTTGATTAAATCGGATAGTAAGGATCAAGCGATTTTTGATGGCTTAATTCAAAACCTTGAAGATGCTTCTGCGGAAATTCGACTGGTCGCATTGAAGGGGCTCCTGGGCTTTGATAATTTTACTTCGGAGGATTGCCATGCGATTGTGAAGTGCTTGCTGGATTCGAATCATGAGGTCCGACTTGCAGCCAGTGAGGTGCTCACTCAAATAGGAGAGTTGGCGGTTCCAAAACTAATAGAATTGGTACAACAACGTACAACATTGCGTAAGCAGGAAATCGTACGACTGCAAGAGACAAAAGGAAACTTATTCAAGGGGGTAGATATAGAGAAATTTTTGTTAGAGCCTGGCAAAGCTGCGCATAATGTCAGTTGGCACTTCAAAGATATGCTTCAGGATTTGAATAGGATAGAGCATGGGATTTTGCTGGGGATTGAGGTGTTGGCAAAGACCGGCCAAGGGACGATTGAATCGGTGGATGCACTTGCGGGAGCTTTATCAGATGTGAACCCGGCGATAAAAGAAAAAACTATCCTTGCGCTTGGTGCTGTCGGAGCGGCGGCGGAAAGTCAATTGACAAGTTTGTATGCGATGTACGAAGATCCTGAATTTAATAATTACGAGGGATTGGTACACTCGCTAAATAATATAGATCCGGACTGGAGTACGCAGGACGCGGCCCAACCATTCCTGCAATTTTTGATGAGGCAACTGGAAAATAATAAGCAAAAGTTAGAAGTCCTGTTGGCCTTGAAGGCGATGAATCCTGCTACCTTTAAGCAGTTATCCGCCAATCAAAATATGCCAACTACGTTCAGGAAGGAAGTGGTGGAATTAATGCTTATGCTGGGCGATAATGCCAAAGACTCCTTGCCATTCTTAAATGAGTTAATCCAGCAAGAGCAACAAAATATAGAATCCTCTTCCTCCGAACGAAAGCGAATTGGCTTTGGTCGCGGATAACATTCAAGTAGAAGTTATTTAGTTTTTTTCGCTAAAGTCATTTTGAAAACGGAATGATCCAAAACGAATATTCGTATTGCTGAACGGGCAAAGTATATTCCTTATGCACCATTCTTCCCCAGGAGGTATCGCCACCGAGTCCCATCTGTTTGTAATCAATGTTCCAGCTTATAAAATTACGTGGGAGAAGATCCGCTCCATGTTTTGAGGTAACGGGCACCAGGCCCGAGGCAGATTCCGCTCCTTTTTTTCCGGCTACAAAATCAAGGTCTTCCATCTCTAATTGCCAGGCACTCATAGATAAAGGCCCCGACTTAGATTTGATTAATAGTCCTGCGCCTTTTTCATTAGACAAGGACATCCATCGGACATCGGTCTTGTTCGCGCTTTCCTGTGGACGGGAGTAGGGGTGAAGCTGGTCCCAAACCGTCCCCTGGTACTGAGCGATTACTCCGGAAGATTTCCGATCCCAGTAGGTTTCGTGCGGCCCTCGACCGTACCATTGCATAAATTGAAAGGTCTCCGGTACTTTCATCTGCATCCCGACTCTTGGGATATTGGGTAAGCCTTCTTCTTGCGGGTCGAATTGATAATCGACCAGTATGGCACCATCGCTGTAAATGGAATAATTGACCCTGACTGTTGCTTGCAAAGAATCTGGTAAGGAATAAGTGACCTGAAAGTTTACCTCGGATTTTTGTACTAATTTTGGCGTGTTACTTTTAGCTATAAGTTGCTTTCCTGCTGCTTTCCAGACTGCTGCCCATTGATGCATGCCGTTCCCCAGATCATTGTCAGTCGGTGGTCGCCAAAAGTTTGGACGTGGGGAAGAGAGGATTAGGTTTTGTCCTTTGTAAATATAATCAGAAAGGTCTCCGTTATTTGCATTGATGCGGAGGCTAAAATCTTCTCCGCTTACTTCGTAGAAGTCTCCATTGTTTTGCAAGCTTAATTGCTTTTTGCTTTTGGAGATTGAGCGTACACTATTGTTTTGCTGTAGTAAAAACTGTGACCAGGCTACTTCGTGGTCCAAAGGAATTAAAGCATTTTCCTGATTGGTGACCGCACTTAATTTTAGGAAGTATTCTTTGTTCGGCTTTAAGTTGAATTGGTCTATATCAAGGGTGAATGCTTTTTGTTCACGGAGTTCCACCTCTAAAACACCCAGGCTTCCGGCGCTGATTTCGATCCCGTCTTCTAGCAAGTGCCAGTTGATATTTATATCATCAAGCGATTTGAAGCAATTCTTATTAATGACCCTGAACTGTCCTTTGCTTAGATCAATTGCTTCAAACTTTATAGGCTCGTAAACCTTTTTAACTTCGAACAGATGAGGGTGTGGTTTCCGGAAAGGATTGACTAAGCCATTGTTTAAGAAATTTCCATCCGTTGGAAGGTCAGGATGATAATCATGACCATAAGCAAAGTATTTGATACCTTTTTCATTGGTGTACTCCAAAGATTGATCTACCCAGTCCCAGATAAATCCCCCTTGCAATACCGGATATTTTTCAATGACATCCCAGTAGTCCTGCAGATTGCCAACGCTATTTCCCATGGCGTGGCAATACTCAATCATAATAGCAGGACGGTCAGGGTTTGATTCTGCGTATTTGACCAATTTCTCAATTGGCGGATACATTGGACAAAAGATATCCGTATACCTTTCTTTTTCGGCAGGCTCGTATTGTACCGGACGTGTACCGTCATGGTCTTTGAGCCATTGATAAGTCTTTTCGAATACTTTACCGTGTCCTGCTTCATTCCCTAAGGACCAGATAATGATGGAAGGATGATTTTTGTCTCTGTGAAACATCCGTTGGGTACGATCAAGATGAGCGGGGAACCAAGTCATTTCGTTACCGATTTGTGTTTCCTCCGAATTGGCGAGTGGGTGACTTTCAATATTCGCCTCATCAATCACATACAAACCGTATTGGTCACAGAGCTCATACCAGTATGGATGATTTGGATAATGTGCGGTACGTACAGCATTGATATTGTTTTGTTTCATTAAGCGAATGTCCTCTAGCATAAGTGCTTTGGAGATGACATGCCCAGTTAGCGGATGTGTCTCGTGTCGATCTACACCACGAATATCAATTGCCTGGTCATTCACTAATAATTGTCCATTTTTGATTTCTACGATTCGGAAACCAATTTTTTTGGAGACGACTTCCGTCACTTCTCCTTTTAGATTAGTGTTAGAGATGATTAGCTGGTAAAGGTTAGGCGTCTCTGCAGACCATTTTTTGATGTTATATTCGGAGAGTAGATTTTTGATTTCAAAAGAAAAGGTGTTGAGGGCTTGAGCAGTATTGGTGTTTAGTTTCTTTTCGAAGATTAGCTGTTGTTGATCATCTAATATTTGAACGTTTAATTTATGTTGAGGTGCTGTGCCTTCGGTGTGGTTTATGAGTCCGAGCTCAAGTGTGAGTTTCCAATCATTAGGATCGCCGACCATCCGTTCCGTCTTAGCAAATAGATCCCAAAGGTGTAGTTTCGGAGTAGCATAAAGATAGACTTCGCGCTCAATCCCCGAGAGCCTTAGCATGTCCTGACTTTCGATATAACTGGCATCGCTCCATCGGTATATCTGAATAGCTAAGGTGTTATTTCCTTTTTGTAAGTATTTGGTGATATTAAATTCTGCTGGAGTTTTCGAGCCCTGAGAATAGCCCACTTCTTTTCCATTTATCCAAACGTATAGTGCAGATTTCACTGCTCCAAAATGAAGGAAGATTTCTCTGCCTCCCCATGTATCCGGAATGCTAATGTTTGTGCGATAGGACCCGACGGGATTATATTTCGCCGGTACCTTGGGGTACGTAGTTTCAAAAGGGTACTTCTCATCCAGATAGATCGGATAATCCAGACCATGCACTTCCCAGTTAGCCGGCACCGGAAATAAATCCCAGTTGGTGTCATCATAGTCTGGTTCATGAAAGCCCAGAGGTTTGTCATTCGGATTTTTAACCCAATAAAACTTCCACAGCCCGTTGAGGGATTTAAACCAGGGCGAGTTTTCTTTTTGATTAAGTATTGCGGCGTATTCATTACTAAATGGAAAAAGCTGCGGGTGAGGTGCTTCTTTATTGACGGCAAATACTTTATGATTTTGATGCTTGTCCTGAGCAGCGACTAGAAGAGTTGTAAGACTAAACAGTACAAAGAGAACTAAATGTTTCATAAGGATGGATTGCGGATACGCTGAAAATTTTAGTTTTGAATAAAGGTAAAATAAATTTAGAAAGATGAGGGGGAGAAAGTTAGTGAGTTAGTGAGTGGGTTGGTGGGTTGGTGGGATTAGAACCAGTCGAAGAAGCCATCGAGGTATTTTCTGATGATGCCTGATTTAGATTTTACTTGTAGTTGCTGGTATATGTTTCTAACGTGGTATCTCACACCTTCGGTAGAAATGCCAAGAATCTCTGAGATATCTTTGTAATTATTGCCATCTACTACTAAACGAATGATTTGTTTTTCCTTTTCCTTGAACTTGGAGTCACTAGTTGTTTTACTGGGGCTATCTAGATGAAAATGATTAATAATTTTACGGGCCACGAGCGGAGAGAGTGCAGCACCACCTTCTTCTTTTATTTTAATAAGCTCCTTTTCGATCTTGGCGGGAGATAGATTTTTTATCAAATATCCGTTTGCTCCTGCACAGATGGACTGGTAGATTGATTTACCATCGATAAGTGTGGTCAGCATAATGATTTCTGCATGGGGGAATAATCTTCGTAGTTTTGGTACCCCTTTGATACCACTCATTCCGGGGAGTCGAATATCTACCAATAGCATTTCGAATTGAACTCTTTTTGAATAATACTTGAAAAAAGCCTCCATCGAATTCACGGCGAATGCACAATTGACCGCCTTGGACTCTTTTTTAAAATAAGTCTCCAGTTCACCTCGAAAATCGAGATCATCCTCAATAATTGCAATATTGATCATCTCATATTTTTATCTTCAATTCGAAAAATTTTTCATTATCATTTATCTGAATTTTCCCACCTAAGGATAGTACTCTTTTTTCAATATTTTTTAGCCCAATGCCACTGGAGAATTCATTGTATCTTCTGTCCTTGAACCAGTTGGTGATATTAATATCGAATAAGGAATTATTTTCTTCAAAGGTAGCATTAATCTTAGTTGGGTAAGTATGTTTAATCGCGTTCATCACTGCCTCTTTTAAAATCATAAGCAACTGATGCCGGGTGTTGCCATCGATTTTTTTACTCAGATCTAATTGAGGCGCAGTAAAAACAGAGAAAGGAATTTTTTCTGTGACACTAGACTGATCAACGAACTCTATAACTTTATCCACTAAATCTTTGACTTGCCCTTCTTTATGATTCAGCGACCAAATGATATCCGAGATGCTAGATAAGGCATCATTACTAAGTGCACTAATGCGCTCCAATTCAAGATCTTGCTCTGCTTTGCTCAATTTTTGTTCCCGAATGATCTGCGCAATTCTATTGATTCCATTAATTGTATTTGCGGTATTATCATGAAAGTTGAGGGCCAATTCTTGTTTAAGCGCTTCCTCCTTTTTTATATTGGAAAGCCTATATTGATAAAATGCAATTAGGATCAATCCTAAGAAAATAATAAAGGACATGATTGCAATAAAACGATTTCGGGTATTTACTTCATTCAATCGCTGAAGTTCAATATTCTTGAGTGCTAACTCTTTTTCCTTTTGTGCTCTTTGTAATTTAAGGTTAGTCTCAATGGAGCGCGTATTGGTCGTTAGAGAAAAATGTCTGCTTTGAAGTTCTTCGTGTTTTTGATAGTATTCTACAGCTTCTTTATGTTTACCAGAAGCAGTGTAAATATCCTTTAGGACTTCGTAGCATTGCATCATTCCTAACTTGAAATTAGAAGACTCATTATAGTCTAATGCTTTTAAGGCTTCTGTTTCTGCTTTAGTATATTCTTTGGTTTTGTAATAATACCTTGCTTTTTGATAGTAGACATCCGCCTTTTCTACATCAAGGCGGATTGCATTTTGTTCGGCAAGGTCTAGAAATTGAAATGCCTCCTTATATTTTCCTTGCTCAAGGTGCAGTCTGCCAAGATTGACTTGAATAATTGCAAGGAGATCATTAATGTTATGTCTTTTGACTGCCTCCAGTGCATGGTTTAAGTGGTAGTAGGCACTATCATATCTGTGAAGATTCAAATAAGCCGTCCCAAGCTCTCTTTCTGTATCAAGGAGTTGATGAATATTTTCTTTATCCTTTTGGGCAAGTACCCATAGCTTTTGGAAAATGGCCAAAGCCTCATCATATTGCTTTAGAAACCTATATTTATTTGCTATGTTACTCATAGCTGTAATGACACAACTGCATGCACTGCATACTTCCAGACAATAGTCTCTACTTTTAAAGTGATAGTAAAGAGAGCTGTCAAGATTCCCAATCCCGTAATAAGCTACTCCCAGAAATCCTGCGTTGATCCCAATTTCATAACTTTTACCATAATATTCAGCAAGTTGTTCTGCTTTCTTTAATAGCTGAATACCAATAGGGCTATCATCTGTATATATAAATGAAAAGCCAATTAGGTTAGTAGCCCTGAGCACCTGAGTTGTATCTTTTATTTCTTCTGCTATGGCCAATGCTGTCTCCGCGCGAGCCAGAGATTTTTCTTTATCAACAAGTCCATAATACCAACTTAAATCTATAAGTTTTTGAATGCTATCTTTAGAATTATCAATAGTAGATAATTCTAACTCAAGGCTATCAATAATGTCATTCTGTGCTTGGAGTGAACTAACACTTTGCAAAAAATAAATCAGGACTATTGAAAGTATTATCTTTAAAAACCTTTGCATTGGCCAATTAGGTACCTTAGCTGTTGTATAATAATAAGCACTACTCAATTTATACAATTTAGCTTTTCCTTCTATTCTTTTGATATCCTAAGGTAAAATATTTTAGATACTACCGCTAGCGGTAGTATGCTCTTTTTTACACTTTTTTCAATTCATTATAAGCATATAGTGCTGTTCCTTGGATGAAAAGGAATTTTGTTTTGTGAAGTTAATTCCAGAAAAATGATTAAGCACTGAACTACCCATAGAGGTAGCACCTTTCCGACGTTAAAGACCGTTTTTTACTATTTAAATTAATAGTACAACACCTCTTATTTGATTTCCCCTTAGCTATTTAACAATTGGAAAATAGTTAGGATGTATTTAGTTTTTTTTAAGCTCTCTTTATTCTGGGTAATGTTTATTTGCTCGGTGCTGCTGCCTGCCCCAAATCATTCAAATTATTCTTTACTGAAGCTCTTGTTTGGTCCTTTCGGAAAATCAGCATCTAATAATACTCCGTTTCTATGTGATTATTTGATGCCACCAGACCTAGACACTGATGGTGACAATATCATTGATAGTGCGGATACCGATGATGATAATGACGGAATACCGGATACGGAGGAGGGCGGAGTGGATGAAATTTGCCCTTCAATAGGAGGGGCAAGTTTCCCCGCTTATGACTACACGAATTGTTCGGTTATGCCTGGAGGTAGATTATTCACCAATATCGGGACCTTTAACGGAAATCCTATTGATATGACCCTGGATAATATCCCTGGAACTAATTTGCAATGTGGCATTGGAGGCACCTTAGGATGTAATACAGGAGACAATGGATTTACCTTAAATAATACCGATTTTGGATCAGTCGCCACACTTAGTTTTTACATAAGCGGTACCTCGATACCTATTAGTATTAATTGGGCAGTATTTTTAGATGATTTTGATTTGGTGGAAGGTGTTTCAATCAATTCTACCGACTTATCTTCTTATCAGGTCAATGTTAATAATGGGATGACGGTAACGGACTTAGGGAGTCAGATTAATTTTGACAGCGGTGATGATGATGACGATGAAATTCTATTTTTTTTTAGAGAGGTGTCCTCGGTTTCTTTTGAGTTTACTCATACCGTAAACAATCGGTCTGTTTGTTTTGCCAGTGCTCCCGGTTTTGTACCTGCTAACCCGGATTGTGTGCAAAATCAGGTATATGGGAGAGACAGCGATGGCGATGGGATATTTGATCATTTGGATCTGGACAGTGATAATGATGGGATTTATGATCTTCATGAAGCTGGTCATACTGCACCTGATTTAGATAACAATGGCATTATCGATGGAAATCCTGCTGAATTTGGTTTGAATGGATTGTATGATAATTTAGAGACGCTTAGTGATAATGATATGCTAAATTATGCAATCGCCAATAGTGAAAGTATAGTAGATGGGATTTATGATGCCTATGAATTAGATGCAGATGGTGATGGTTGTTACGATACAGAAGAAGAGGGAATTTACGATCCGGAAGATGATGGTATTGCTGGTATCGGGACAGCCGCAGTAGATACATTGGGGCGAGTTCTTGGTATTCTTTATACTATGCCTTCGATAGATACCTGGCAGAATCCACTACGCGGACCTTGTATACCAGAGGTATGCGGAGATGGTATTGATAATGATATGGATGGCTTGTCTGATTGTGCTGACGATGATTGTATTACAAGTCCTTATGTTTATATCAGCACTAATAGCATTTGCATAAACGAAATTATTTCTCTGAGTTCATCTGACCTTGGGTCTGGTACGCTTTATTCCTGGAGCTTCGGCGCTGATGCTACGCCTGCCAGCGCTTCCGGAATTGGTCCCCACGATGTTTCTTATTCTAGTTGTGGAACGAAGACCATCTCCCTGGAGGTATCAAGAAATAGCTGTACTCTTCAGGTTGATAGTTTGCTGTTTGTAGTAGACAATACTGCCCCTTCCTGGAATTTAGCAGCTCAAGATTTAATTATGGAATGTAACCCAACAGCAAATTACCCGGACTCCATTGCGGCCTGGCTTGCTAATTATGGTAATGGAGTGCTTAGTGATAATTGTGGTAGTTTTGCTGTTACAAATAATTACACGGGGCTAAGTATAGATTGTGGAAGTACCTCTAGTGCAATTGTCAACTTTACGGCTACCGATAATTGTGGCAATTCAAGCTCAAGCAGCGCAGCAATTCGAATCATTGATTCAACGCCGCCGACTTTTACCTCTCTAGTGGATCTTACCGTAACTTGTGATACTATACCTGCCATAACTAGTCCATTAGTATCAGATAATTGTGATGATGCGCCTATAGTTAGTTTCAATGAAGTTATAATTAATCACCCGTCAGAGTCCTGGCGAAACTCCGCTTCATGTGTGATATTGTCTGAAGTTAGTGCAGGCGTTTATGATGATAATGGTACACCCGGTACAGCAGATGATGTGGTCAGGTTTAATTTGACGGTCATCGGTAGAAATACAAGTTCCGCTTGGTCAACTACAATCAATGGGGTATCAATTAGTGGGGGGTATTTCGAAACACAAAGCTTTGGTCCCTTTCCAAGCGACGGGAGTCTTATGAGCTTTAATATTATGGACGGAGCGAATGCGGCTTGTTCTGATTCTGTGGTAATTGATCCTACGGCCTTCTAAATCCCCTGTACCTTATTGTAAAATGCTTCCAGCGGGATTTGATCAAAATCATCATGCTTACACATTTCTAGCAAAAGCTCATCTTGCTTACGACCTTTGATTTTTGCCTCATGGTAAGTTAAGTCAGGTTTAAAGGTAACCAGCGAATACTTAGAATAATAATCAGGGTATTGTTGCTCGAGCTGCATTTCAATTTTTCGTTTTCTCATAAATGGAATATCATCAACATGATCTCGCATTTCAGAGAAATTATCAATCGCTAAGTCAGCTATCGCATCCGCATTTTTCTTGCGGAGGTCCTGAAAGTTTTCAAACACCGTGGTCCAATTACCCCCATGTGTTTCTATTAATTCATCGAAAATCCTGACGTCTTCCAAAGAAGCGTTCATCCCTTGTCCGTAAAACGGAACAATAGCATGTGAAGCATCTCCCATGATGAGTACTTTACCGTTCGCTTGCCAGGGATAGCATTTAATGGTCCCTAAAGTACCTACTGGGTTTTCGAAATACTCTTCAATATAATGCGGGATATAGGGTAGGAGGGTCGGGTAATATTTTTCAAAACAAGCCCGTACCTTTTCTTTTGTATCCAATTGATTGAACCCCACTTCGGTTTCGTAAGGATGAAACATGGTCAAGGTAAAACTTCCGTCCAGATTTGGTAATGCAATAATCATAAACTCTCCTCTTGACCAGATATGCAAAGCCTCTTTTTCAATTTGCCAGCTACCATTTTCGCCCGGATGAATACTAAGTTCTTTATAGCCATGACGAAGGAAATCCTGCGAATAGTTGAATAGTAACTCGGTCGTATGTCCCATCATGCTACGTCGAACGACAGATCCGGCACCATCTGTTCCTATGACTATTGTACCTTCATCCGTTTTGGTTTCTTCCCCTGATTTATATTCAATTTTTGCGGCGTGGATATCAACCTTACTGACTTTTGCATCAAAGTGTAATGTTATATTTTCGTATTTATCAATTTCGTTAAGGAGCAGGATGTTTAGACCAGGTCGAGATACAGAGTTGATATAGTCCGAAGGCCGACCACTATAAGGAGAAAGAAATTTTTCTCCGCCCATTGGATGGATTAATCGGCCTTTCATCGGAATCGTATTCTCCAATACTTTATCCTTTAAATCTGCAATTGCTAACGCTTTCAAGCCGCGGGCGGACAATGCCAGGTTAATCGATCTTCCGGCATCTTCCATCCCGATCCGCATATCGGAACGCTTCTCATAAAGGGCTACGTTGAAGCCGCGTTGGGCCATTCGAATAGCCAACAGGCCTCCACATAATCCGGCGCCGATAATGATGATTTTATTGGTCTTGTTATCTGACATTGATTTAGTGTTTTTTTAACTTGAGCTACGCTCAATCGCTGATTTCAAAATGCTGTAGAAGTTATAAACGTCCTCATACGAATTATACATCGCAGTAGGTGCTACCCGGATTACATCTGGTTCTCTCCAGTCAGCAATAACACCATTTTCGGTAATTTTGTTGAATAAATTTTTATCAGCATTTTTTACCTGAATGGATAATTGTGAGCCTCTTTCTTCAGGCTTGGATGGTGTAATGATATTGATAAGGTCATCACCTAATGAATTAACAAGATATTCCAGATAGCCTGTCAGTGAAATTGCTTTTATGCGTAAGCGATCCATGCCTATTTCATCGAATAGTTGGAGGGACGACCATACGGCAACCATGGAGAGAATCGGAGGATTACTCAGCTGCCAGGCTTCTACGCCCGGAGTCGGATCAAAGGCGTCTCGCATTTTAAATCGAGTATCTTTATTATGCCCCCACCAACCGGTGAAGCGAGGGAGGTCTTTGTTGTGCGCGTGGCGTTCATGAACGAAGGCACCGCCGAGGCTTCCGGGGCCGGAATTTAGATATTTATAATTACACCAAACTGCAAAATCACAACCGGAATCATGAAGGTTTAATTTTTGATTCCCGGCTCCGTGTGCACAGTCGAAACCAACTTTGCAACCTTTTGCATGACCATGGGCGCTAATCTTTTTCATATCAAAATACTGGCCGGTATAGTAGTTGGTGTTCCCCAACAGGACAAGCGCAATCTCTTCTCCTTGGGTATCAATTACCTCAAGAATGTCTTCCTCTCTGAGGCAAACTTCGCCCTCTCTGGCTTTAAGTTCGATCAGGCAATCATCAGGAGAAAGCCCATGAAACTTTATCTGAGATTCTACCGCATATTTATCCGAAGGAAAAGCATCCGCTTCGATGAGTATTTTATTTCGCTTACCCTTTGGTTGATAAAAGCTCACCATCATGAGGTGTAGATTTACAGTCAGGGTATTCATCACGACTACCTCAATTGGCTTGGCGCCAACAACTCTTGCCATAGCTTCCGTGAGAAACTCATGATAAGGCATCCATGGATTCTTTGCATGGAAATGACCTTCGACACCCAGGTGCTTCCAATCGGTAAGTTCCTGTAATAAATTGGCTTCGGTATTTTTTGGCTGTAAGCCCAGAGAGTTGCCGCAGAGATAGACAAATGGTTCTCCGTTCTTTTGCATTGGAATATGAAATTGCGAACGATATTTTCGCAAGGTATCATTTTCGTCCATTTCCTTTGCAAAGGAGAGGTTATTTTGATAAGGAGCTTGAGTCATTTATATTTTGCTTTTTTCTAAAATCCGATGGAGCAATTTATCCTGTTCCTCTTCTTCACCGCATAACCAACGGAGGACATTAGTAGACCATATTTCCTGATGCTGTTGCTCATTGATGATGCCTTCTTCGATGGCAAGGTCGAGAATCTTTCCAGGGTAAGA
>JAHDHW010000112.1:16073-18177 GCA_020631105.1 Saprospiraceae bacterium
TAAGGGTGGATTTCTATTGCCAGTTTATACTTATTGGCCAGCTCAAAGATCGGGGCTGTCTCTATATCAAAAATCCCTCGCCAGGTACCAATGGAATCCATGTAATGGGTTGGAAGGCAAAGTACTTGTAGGCCAAGTTCCTCTACACATCGTTCAATTTCCCAGAGCGCTCCGTCAATGAATCCTGCATGCACGACAAATCCACAGGTGAATTTTGTAGGGTTTTCTTGTTGCACCTGCGCATTGAAGTCATTCTGAAAGCGAAGGGCATATTTCATATCTCTGATTCGGAGACCATTACCATAGAGCTGTGAAAGGTTAAGGACAACGGCATGGTCAATGCGATTGTGATCCATCCATTCTAGCTTTTCATTGAGGAAGAAGCTGGAATCGGTAACCGGACGCTTCCAGCCCTTTTGTAGCATATATTGTCGATCCTCATCAATCCAAAAGATTTCTTTCTCTTTTAGGTAAGCCGGGATTTGCTCCGGGTAGGGGAGTAAATGAGAGTGACCGTTGATCCGAAGATTTTGCATTTCAATTTGGTTTTAAATAATGACTAAGCAGGAGGTTGCATCTCTGTTCCGCAAGAATCGCAGGTTCGTAATTCTTCATTGGAATAGTAGCGATTGAAGATAACTGGCATATCCGTTTCTATATTCTTCAGAGTAAAAGGCTCTTCGTAAAGCTTGTTGTGGCATTTTTCGCAAAACCACGCTAAGCCGTCGTCCATACCTTCAGGTCTTCTTTGTTCGATGACTAAACCTACGGTGTTCGCACCTCTTTGTGGAGAATGCGGAATATTCGGTGGCAGGTAAAACACTTCTCCTTCTTTGATATGAATATCTCGTGGCTCTCCCTCTTCAATCACCTTAAGGACAATATCTCCTTCGACCTGGTAGAAAAACTCCGGCGTCTTATTGAGGTGGTAATCCTTACGGGAGTTTGGGCCACCTACGACCATGACGATGTAATCGTCATTATAAATTGCCTTATTTCCAACTGGTGGTTTTAATAAATGACGGTTGTCATCGATCCATTTTTTGAAGTTGATTGCGGGTGGTAATTTTGACATGATTGATATTTTTTAATTCTGGTAATTTGTTTCTCGCACGAAGGACCTTAGCATGATAAAGAAAATCCAAAGGCCAGTGCTTACGTTATAATAATTTGAAGGCGCCTATTTTTTGCTGTATGGCTAAAGCACCTTGCTGTAAAGTAGCTACATAATTTTTCACCTTGGTCTCCTTAAATCTATTCGCTGGCCCCGATGCGCTAAGACTGGCAACTACTTGCTGGTTTTGATTGAAAATTGGAATTGCAACGCAAATCAAACCCACTTCAAATTCTTCCCGATCAATTGCATATTGAGAGGATTTAATCTTTTGTAACTCCTCCAACATCGCGGATTTAGTAGTGATCGTTTTATTGGTAAAAGAGACCGCTTTAGTTTTTTTATAAATGAAATCCAGACTCTGGTTTTGCTGCTCTTCCGGCAAATAGGCTAATAAGGTTTTGCCCAGTGCTGTGGCATAAGCCGGATTAGAACTTCCGATCGTACTACTGATTTTTAGGCCCTGCGGGCTTTCCACTTTATCAATGTAAAAAGTTTGATGATTCTTGAGTACCGCAATATGAACAGTTTCCGTAATGTTCTGTGCGACGCTAACCAACTCCGGGTGCGTTTTTTCAATAAAGGCTTTTCGCAATTGAACACGGTTGCCTAATTCAAAGAGTTTGAGTCCTAATCGATATCGCTCGGTCAGCTCATCTTTATCCAAAATTCCGATAGATTGCATCTGCGCTAAAAAACGGAATACAGTGCTTTTGTTCGAACCTACTTCATTGGCTAATTCTGTCACGCCCCATTCCGGTTTTTGATCCGTAAAATACTCCAGTAAAGCAAAGGTTTTATGAACAGAGTTTTTTAATTCGAGCATTATGCTTAGGTTAATTTATCGCAGAGATTTAGCGAAAGAATGTTTTTTATTTTTCTAGTGTCCCTTCGATCTCTGAAACTTTGATCTCGTCAATTCGAGTCTTCATGAAAAAAAGAGTGTTTTATATAATGAAACAACGTTTTTTTAATTGAAACAAATATAAG
>JAHDHW010000113.1 GCA_020631105.1 Saprospiraceae bacterium
GTATTACAAGTGCCACTACCCAATGTGTCGATGAATGTACTTAAGTCAATAGGATATATAGTTATTTCATGCGAGGTTGCTAAGTCGACCCAGATGTCCGGGGTGTTTATTTCTCCATCATCATCACATAAGATGAAAGCATGCAAAGAGAGATTTTCGGGTGCACATCCATTACCAGTATTTGGATAGGAGAGATTCGTGCCTGGAGTATATTCTTGAGTGGGGTTATTAGGATCTGATATGTCTTCAAACCATTGAATTGAATTTCCATTATCGTTTACCAGATTTATACTTGGTAATGTAGCGGGCATTTCTGCACAAATACTTTCACTGGTAGGACCATCATTCGTGCTTGGACAGCTTACACAGAAATAATCCATGGTGAACGAATAAGAGATGCAATTAGGTGACGTGAAGTTTGGCGGAACTACAGGATTCGATACGGTAAAGGTAATGGTACCAGTACCCGTTTCAGCTGATAGATCAGGATTCGCCCCATTATTATCGTAATCATTTTGAATGTCAAAAACTCCTGAGCAGTCCCATGTATCTACAGTTGGATTACACGAGCCGTTGTTAAGTATAGTTCCAGTCATACCAGATAAGTCCGGATATACCTGAAGGTTTAAACTACCAATAAAAACATAACTATCATCGCCGGTATTATTAAAGCCATCCCCAGAAGGATCACATCGTAAGAATGCATAAATAACCTGAACGGTATCTAAGCTACAAGGAGTACTTGGGGTTAAGTTACCCGGGATGTAAGGAGTTGTTGGAGGGTTATCAATGAACCATTCAACACCATCATTATCACTGTCATTGGTGTCTAGGTTTATATTATCTGTTATGGTTAAACCAGTAGATCCTCCAATACTTAAATCTAAAGTACTATCATCCCCGCAAAAGTCAAAGTTTGAAGCGCTTAGGTTTGCTGTTGGACAAGCACAATTTGGAGTATTTATAGTAGCTTCATCACTTACACATTGTTCGTTACCATCATCGGTTGCAAGAAGGGTGTAACTAGTATTAGAATTATCAAGTGTGAGCGTAAAACTAGTTCCCTCTGTTGCGGTATTTGGATTTGTACCAGTAATAGATGTTCCGCTTAAAGTATAAGTTGCACCAGGAATACCCGTAATTAAAACATCTACTGTATAAGTAGTTGCACTATTACAATTAATATTGGATAAGTTAATAGTTGGTGAGGGTTCAACAATTACTTCGATTTCTGCTCGAGCACTTTCACAACCTGAAACTGTTTGGCTGACATAATAAAAGACCGAGCCTGTTGAGGTTGTACTTGGTGTTGGAGAAATATCTCCAATACCTCCTGTTGGTTGAGTGTACCATAACAGACTTGTGCCAGTTGCACTAAGAGGTGCAGCAGGTTCATCTTCGCAATAAGTTACAGGAGAGGTGACCGAAGGTTGAGAAGCAATTGGTATAATGGTGATGCCGAAAGATGCGGTATCTGCGCACCCCGAACTTGGAGTGAAAGTATATGTGCCGGAAGCGGTATTGTCAAGTGCTGGAGACCAATTTCCATTTATTCCTTCATTTGATACGGTAGGCAATGCATTGATATTATCCCCTCTGCAGTAAGTATTATTCGGAATGCTGAAGGTCGGTTCAATTAAAGTGCTAGGCGTACTACTTACCTGAATGACACCCGGGCAACCATTACCAGTATTGTTTTGTACCCATAGATCACTAATACTACTTAAGTCAGTATCTGTATCGGGGGTAATTAATGTTCCTCCATTTAAAGGGTCTCCATCGTACCATGTAATTATACCGGAACCAACTGCCGTATTATGCTGCGTTAAATCATAATTGCTTTCGTCACTAGGGCAGTAGGTGAAGTCAGGATCATTGGCTTGATCTGATGCTTCGATTGAAAAAGATAATGGAGATGAATTCACTATACCGGCACAACCATTACCATCCACTATGGATTTTAAAGTTAAAGTACCTGTACCTGTATAAAAACTTGGAACAGTGATAGTATTGGTGCTAGTATTTACAATTGGAACTACTCCTTGTGCACAAATTGTCCAGGTACCATTGGTAGGTAGATTAGCAACTATTACATCTGTTAAATTAAGAGGAGGGATAGAGATATCCATTTCTAAGTCAAAATCCGGATTGGACCCTGAAGTGTTAAACTCTAGTTCAACACAAGAACCAGAACAGAGTGTTCCACCCAGAGATAATGATGCAGTTGCATCACTTGTACCCGGTGAGGCTGTTGCCGTTTCATTGGTTGGTGTAGTGGTACAATTGTTAAGGCCAACTGATAATATTTGCCAGGTTATATCAGTCGCTGTCATAGGGACATCAATACCTATAGTTCCACTACCTGGTAAGGTTAAGGATTCGTTGGTCGTACCGTTGAAATATAGAATATCTGCATTTGGCGTCCCTGTAAAAGTAAAGGTAACATCTTCGCCGGGGCATTGATTTGTAGGGCTAACAGAAATATTTGCGGTTGGAGGATTTATGAGGTTTATGGAGACTATGTTTTGATTATTGATATTTCCAGAACAATTAGAAGCATCATCAAAAGCATCCAGAGTTATAGTCGTATTACCGTTTACTTCAGGGATGTAAAGTGTATTAGAAGAATTGTCAAAACTTAAGGCAAAATTATCGTTAGGACAAACCATTATTGTTGAAGAAGCAGTAGAATTTGAATTTACCGTAAAACCGAAATCATTGATAATAGGGGATGAATGACTAAAAGTAAAATCAGCAGAATACGGAGCGGTAACATTATTTGGAATCAACTGAAAGTCATAGCATTGCCCGTTCATATTGCACAATTCTCCATTACCTGTTGATGCGAGACTTGCTGTAGGACCAGAGTCTAAAGCTACGGTAGCAGAGACAGGGGTGTTGTTATCACAATTGCCTCCGACAGAAACATTCGTAATTGTATATACTAAAGTACTATTAGGCATTGTAGTGGTAATGGGAAATAAAGTATTACCTGAACCATTCAAGGTAATTGTTATACTCCCGCTTCCATTAAAATAAGTTACACTAGCATTTGGCGTTCCTGAAATGGTAAAGGTTATTGGATCATTTTGGCAAGCAGAAACCTCATTTGCAAAAATAGTAGCAAAGGGACTTGGAGTGAGCTCTAAAGTAACAGGTTGAAGAGCAGAACTACAAGCACCATCTACGACTTCAGCGTACACTTGCCCGGATCCGCTTACATAATTACCAGGGTTATTAATCTGATTAGTCCCTGTAGGATTTGAATACCAGTTTACTGTTAAACCAGTACCCCCATTAACATCGTTATTAAGAGTCGTAAGGTTAAAAGCTCCACTTCCACCACCATTATTACAAGCTTGTATAGGGCCTGCGGGATTTGCAGTTGGGCCGGGGGTAACTGTCACTTGTACGGGGGCGCCGAGATTGAAATCCGGGGGACAAGCACTACCATCCGTAACAGACTCGATTGAAAAAGAAGTAGTGCTGTTAACAGATACATTTATTATGTGCCCGTTTGATATATTAGGAAGTGTAGTGGTTGTTACACCACCATCATCAGAATATTCAACTGTATAAGTTCCAGGAGTTGGAAGAGAAAAAGATAGTTGATCATTAAATGGAGTAGCACAACCACTACATGTCGTACATGAAATGGATGCGGATAATGGTGAAGAGGTTGCTGTAAAGTTGTATTGAGGTACATTATTATTATAGTCGAAACATGTATTATGTGCAGTCCAATTAGCCGGGTTGTTTATCCTATTGAACCAGTCCGCACGAGATGTTGCTGTATTTGGTCCACTATAAACTAAATAATCTCCACCGAAACTACTAAACCCTGTTGTGCTATTAGTCGGATTAGCATGGTAGCAGGTACTGATCGGAGGACCTGGCAAACCAGAATTATTGGTGCTAGAAGCGAAAGAGGTCCATTGTGTTCTATTGTTAAATCCATATAGTATTTCTCCGGGGAAAGTTGAGTTATGATCTCCGGTAGCTCCCATGTTATTCCAGGTGCCTTGACCTAAAATAAAAATTTGGTCCCCACTAGTAGAAATTCTAAGATCGGTAGCGAATGGTGTAGAAGGACTATTTTCGTCACTGACAATCCAATTTGTTAAGTTTGATGCTTGAGTATTTAATAAATTGTCGCCTAAATATATATTGAAAGGTTGTCCTGCTGGGATGTCGCCTCCTGATCTAGAAAATTTATAAACTCCTTCTGAATCTCCCCATTGATTTGCGAAAGAATGTTCCCAGCCGTTATCAGTAATGATTATTTCAGTGAATGCTGTTATAGGAACAAAAGATACTAAGGTGATTACATCTTCAGATGATGGAATACCTGAGCAGTTATCATTTGAATTTACACCTATTATAGCAATGTCACCAGGTTGCAACTGACTATACAACGAGCTATTGCTCGCTGCGATAAAAGCAAGGATAAGAAATAAATAAAGATATCCAGAAAGGACACGATTCCTCAGAAATGTTAGTTGTTCAAGCATTTGTTTTTGTCTTAAGATTTGGGAGGGGATCTCAAAGTCCTTTTTTTTGGACAAAAAACAGAAGAGGATTTGAGGCACGTTGACGAAAACGACAAATGTGCCTAAGATTCAGAAGTAATTGCATTTTGTATTTCCTCTTCCTACCGGTCATACAAATTTACGAAAATCTCTCCGTCTATGCTGTAATAGACCTCATTAAGAAAAAGTAAATTCTATTACCTTCATTAAGAATGTTAAAAGGTAAATCTTCAATTCTTTATTCTTCTGGATAAACTATATTTTTGCGATTGCTGTTAGAATGATGAATTAAAACCAATACAAAAGTATTTTATTAATTATAAATAACTGAAATGCAACAACTTAGCGAACAAGAAGTCGTGCGACGTGAGGCTTTACAAGCTATTCGGGATCTGGGAGTAAACCCATTTCCTGCTGAACAATTTATGGTAAGCTTTAGAACATCTGATTTTGATTCGGATCGACTCAGAGCAAATATGACGAAGGAAATTGAAAAAATTAAGGATATAGGACCGGTAAAAGCAGAGCAAATCCGGGATATTCTGTTGCAGAATAAGTTTAGATTCAAGCAAATTAAAGAGCTGGAAGCATTCACTGCTTTTGGTTTGGGAGAGGATATTGAGTTTGATGAAGGGCTTAATAGAGCAAAAGAATCCTTAGAAAGCTTTGTAAATGGTTTACGGGAAGCTGCTCTTGGTGACTTTGGGCCATCGAAGATGCCTAAGGTGAAAGTTGCCGGACGGTTTATGGGCAAAAGAGGCGCATTTGGTGTACTACAGGATTCGGAAGGTAGGATTCAGGTTTATCTGGGGAAGGGACTGATCGGCGAATCAGAAGAAGAGCAAGAGTTGACAAAAAAGGTGATTAGTCACCTGCATATCGGGGACTTTATCGGATTGGAAGGAGAGTTGTTTTCAACGCAGACTGGTGAACTTACCGTGAAGCCTCATTCTTTTAAATTCTTGGGTAAAGCACTTAGAAACCTGCCCGTAGTAAAACGCGATAGTGATGGAAATGTATATGATGCATTTACGGATCCGGAACAACGTTACCGTCAACGCTATGTAGACCTTACCGTGAATCCTCATGTGAAAGAAGCGTTTTTGAAGCGTTCAAAGATAGTTAACACTATGCGCTCTTATTTTAATGAGCAAGGATGGTTAGAGGTGGAAACTCCTATCCTGCAACCAATTCATGGTGGAGCAGCAGCACGTCCATTCAAGACACATCATAACACATTGGATATGCCGCTTTATTTGCGAATTGCAAATGAGTTATATCTAAAAAGATTAATTGTTGGAGGATTTGATGGGGTCTATGAGTTTGGAAAAATGTTCCGTAATGAAGGTATGGACCGAACGCATAATCCGGAGTTTACAGCTATGGAAATATATGTAGCTTATAAGGATTATGTGTGGATGATGGAAATGGTGGAAACACTTTTAGAGCGTACTGCAGTCGCAGTAAATGGAACTGCAGTAGTAGAATATGATGGAAAATCTATCAATTTCGCCGGGCCTTATGAGCGATTAAGTATGTATGATTCCATCAAAAAGTATACAGATATCGATGTCTCTGAAATGGATGAAGCTGGTCTGCGACAGGTATGCAAAGATTTGCATATAGAAGTAGATGCTAGTATGGGTAAAGGGAAGCTTATTGATGAGATATTTGGAGAAAAAGTGGAGGCGCACTTGATTCAACCGACTTATATCACGGATTATCCAATCGAGATGACTCCCCTGGCTAAAAAGCATAGAAGTAAAGATGGTCTTGTAGAGCGTTTTGAACTCTTTGTCAATGGGAAGGAGATTGCGAATGCCTACTCGGAGCTTAATGATCCTATTGATCAACGAGAGCGTTTCGAAGATCAACTTAAATTAGCAGCAAGGGGGGATGATGAAGCAATGGTGCTTGATGAAGATTTCTTAAGAGCTTTGGAATATGGAATGCCTCCTACTTCTGGACTAGGGATTGGTATAGATCGTTTGACTATGATGATGACTAATCAATATAGTATTCAGGATGTATTATTCTTCCCGCAAATGAAGCCTGAGGTAAAAGCGGAACAGGAGAGTGAAGTAGAAGAATAAATATTTAATCAAAAAAACGGACTATAATGAAAGCATTAAAATTCTGTCTTATTTTTTCAATCTTTTTAACTGCGTGTAGCGCTCCTGAACCAGAAAAAACAGAAGCGGAAAAGGCTGCGGACCAAATTACAGGAGCACTGAATGATCTGAAAGAAGGAATCGGAGGTGCTGCGAAAGATGCGGAAGGTAGCTTGGGGGATGCGATTTCTCAAATTTCTGATGCCGTGAAAGATATTGAAATCGAAGGCGTTAGCAACAAGAAACCAGTAAATTTTCGAAAATTAAAGGAACTATTACCTGAAAGATTAGATGGTTTTGATAGAGAGAATATTAGCGGAGAATCTACAGGAGCGATGGGCTTTAAGATTTCCACTACTAAAGCTGGTTATGAAAAAGGAGATAAAAAGATAGTAGTGGATTTAGTGGATGCCGGAGGGGTTGGTACCGCCTTTATGGGCTTAGCAGCCTGGTCTATGATTGATATTGATAAAGAAAGTAATGATGGTTTTGAGCGGACTACTAAATATAAGGGGTTCAAAGCTTATGAGAAGTGCCGGAATGATCGCTGTGAATTTGCCGTATTCGTGGCAAGCCGTTTTTTGTTAACCGTTAAAGGTAATGGTGTAGATATTGATGATCTGCATGATGTAGTTGATGATATCGGTTTGGATAACCTTGAAGATATGAAAGATACGTTTGGAGAATAAAACCGAGTAGTTTAATACCAATACGGCCACTTATCTCTCAGAGGAGGGCTCATTGTCAAAATCAATGAGCCCTTTTTCTTTTGGGCCTAGAAGACAAATACATATTATTAATTGTTTTAAATCGTTTTTATATTGTTGAGAAAACTAAGAAGTTTATATTTCGTATAACTTCAATATGAATACTCGAGGAGATAAGAAGGTTCCAAGTTGGCTATGTTTTTGCAACATTAGTGTTTTATTTCCGCTCCTAAATTCGTTTTTCTCCGACTTGAATATTGTTTATTTCAAATTTCAGTAATTGATGACGCCAGTTACAGATAGTTTGGCTATCCTGAAACGTGAGAATCAGGTACTTCGGGAGAAGGAAAAACAACTAACCATAATTAATGACTTCGCAATTGAGTTGATAAAAAAAATTTCTATTGACGAAATCGTATGGTTTATTGCCAAAAACGTAGCCGCAAGGATGGGATTTTTTGATTGTGTGGTTTATCTATACGATGAGCCCAAAGATTGTCTTATTCAAGCTGCTGCCCATGGGCCTAAAAACCCTATTCATTTCGATATTAAGGATCCAATCATTATAACATTAGGTAAAGGAATTGTAGGCTGTGCTGCTAAAAACGGCAAATCAGAACTAGTACATGATACTAGAAAGGACCCCAGGTATATAATTGATGATGACTATCGTCTTTCTGAAATATCGGTGCCTATTATCTTCGAAGGTAAGTTAATTGGAGTAATTGACTCTGAGCATCCTGAAGTAGGCTTTTATTCAAAACAACATCTTAAAATTTTAGAAACAGTTGCTGCCTTAGCTTCTGTGAAAATTGCGAATACACAACATGCTGAACAACTTGCTAATCACCAAAAAAATCTTGAAGAGCAGGTAAATTTAAAAACTAAAGAATTACAGGATTCAGTTGAAAAGTTGAGTAAGTCTAATCAGGATTTAGAAAGCTTTGCTTACGCTGCTTCTCACGATTTACAAGAGCCAATCAGAACGATTGCAAGTTACCTTCAGTTAATAGAACGAAAGGAAAAAAATCTTTCATCAGAATCAAGAGAGTTCTTAAATTTCGCAGTAGATGGCTCAAAGCGGATGAGGAAATTATTAGAAGGTTTGTTGAGTTATAGTCGCTTAAAGAGAACTGGATTTGAGAATGAAGAAATAAATCTGGATGATTTACTTACGGTAATGACAGCGAATTTAAACAGACAGATCCTAGAAACAAAGGCTACCTTGAAATATGGAAACCTTGGGGTGATTTTTGGTAATAAAACTCAGATTTCACAGCTTTTTCAGAATATCATATCGAATGCTATAAAATTCCGGAAAGAAGGAGTAAGTCCTGAAATTGATATCCAAAGAGCAACCAAAGACGGTTATGCTGTTATAACTATTGAAGACAATGGTATAGGGATTGACCCGAGTTTTCATCAAAAAATATTTCAATTATTTAGTCGCTTAAATACGATTAATAAATATTCAGGAAGCGGGATAGGTCTTGCGCTCTGTAAAAGAATAGTGGAAAATCATTTTGGTGAAATTGAGATAGATTCTGAAAAAGGGAAATGGACTAAATTTACTATTCGTCTCCCTTTGGAGAACAGGGAGTTCTAAGGCTAGATATTATGGCTCGTCAACTCGTAAGGGAGTACGATTACGTTTTTTTACGAACCAGTATATTGATGTGCAAAGCATTAAGAGGAGTAAAAATTTCATCCACATTGGATATTTCTGATCCAATTTAAGCTGCTGACTATCACCAATCGTAATCATAGAAGTCCAAAAGTAAGGATGACTATTAGTTTGTGATTTTCGAGCTGAAATTAATTCGATTTTCGCCTGTTGCAATGCTATATCTTTAGTCATGCTTTTTGCAATATTCCGGTAGTAGTTTTGCATTAACTCAGCAATACTTTGATCATTCACCTTCCATAGGCTAGTATTAATATTTCCAGCTCCGGAATAGGCGAAACTACGTGCTAAGCTGATAATTCCTTCTCCTTTTCTCAATTCTCCAATGCCTGTTTCGCAGGCGCTTAATGTCACCATGTCCGCCTTTAGGTTCAGATTGTAAATGTCTTTTACGAAAAGTAGTTCGTTTTCAATAGTATCATCTACTTCTGTAAACGCTAGAAAACTAAATTCACTGTTTTCGTTATTCGCCTGGGCATGTGTTGCAAAATGGAGGATGCTATATTTATCAGATTCACTAATGAAATAGGATTCTGTAGCTTGATCTCCAATAACTGCTTTTGCATTAATTAAACCTTCTAATGCTTTGACTTCGTCATCATTATAATTTAAAGGGAGAAAACCTGGAGCCCGTAAACTCCCTGAGTTTCCAGAGTTATTGAAATCTGGGGCAAATGCTAACGCTTTGTGACTGGTGTTAAGCGATCTATGGTTTAACATCTCCTTTAAAAGGCTTGCGGAGTAGCAATAGCTAATCGCATAGTCTTTGATTAAGTAATGATGTTCTTTGTAGCTAGCTGCAGATTTTGCTGAGGTTTTAATGAAACATTCAAACGGTATTTCTGCTAAGATACCAGTAGGAATTATGATGAGCCTTGAATGCAAATGTTTTTCAATTGGAAGTACTAGCTTTTTGTAAAGTGCTGATGAATAGTCCACTAATTTACGGTGGTAGTTTGCACTTAGATTAAAGGGGAATTGATACTGATTAATACTTAAGCGAAGTCCCTCTGTCCATTCTTCTAAAGGGAAATCTTTTTTTATTTTTTCTAGTGTGAAATTTTCCTTAGAAATAACAAACACAAAGATGTTTTTCTCACCGATGAAGTATTCAACCAGACTCTGATCATGCTCTAGAATTGTTGCTTGAAGTTCTTGAAGTGATACAGTACTAAGGTCTTGTTTATAGTAATGATAGTTATGATAATTGTTTTCTAATATTTCAATTAAATCGTTATGCTGCTCTTTAAGATCAAATAATTTAGCACTCAGTTTAACAGTCGATGCCTCATCATTTTCTGGTTTTGCCTGATTATAATTCAAGTCTTGTTTGACACTTGCAATATCTTCTCGAAGTTGTTGTTCCTGCTTTAATAAACTATCAGGAATTTGAGCAGTTTGTTTTGCTTTAGTATTTCTTAAATGCTCTAGTAGGACATAGCTTGTGCTATATTCTGCTCTTTGAAAAGCCTGTTCGTTAAAGTGATGGTCATTAGTATGTTGTGCTAGCTCATAACTTACTTCTAAGGCAGCTTCGAAAATATGGAAGTAATTACTAGCGATTAATTCTTTTGAATCTTGCTCTTTAAAACCTTTGCGGAATTCGTTGAAGAGGGTAAGGAGATCCGAATAAATTTTGTTTGATTTTTTTAACTGTAATAGATTCTTATCGATTTTCCAAAGCTCAAAATGTATTTGGGCTTTAAGTTCTATTGCATCTAATACCTGTTGATCAAAATCTTGATGCTTATTGATAGGGATATGCTCGTCATAATTAAAAAGATTTAGCGAATTATTGATCTTATCTAAGGCAGTAGCAAGATCATTTTCTTTTGCAGCAATACTGCTTTGCTTGAAAAAAAGATAAGCAATTTCAGGATGATGTTCTTCAAATAATTTTTGATAGATCTCCAAAGATTTTTGAAGTAAGGCTTTCGCCTTAGAGGGCTTGTTCAATGCCAGATAAATGTCTGCTTGAGAGAAATAACCCTTCGCCACTTCTATATGTAGGGGATGAAAATGTTTAATGCGAAGTTGATGAGCCCGATTTCCATATTCTAAAGCAAGCTCATAATTCGCTTTTTCAAATTGAGCTATTGATAAAGCATGAAAAATCCTAGCGCCTACATAACTATCTAAGACCTGATTATGCTCTGCTAATTCGAGCGACCGGGATAGATTGGACAATGCTTCATCTGTATTGTTTAATTTGGTTTGACAAAGGCTGGCATTGGTAATAAAATGAGTAACTTTTTGATCGGTATTTCCATGGTTTTCAACAGTAATAGATACCGTTTTATTAAAAAAGCCTAAAGCTCTTTGGATATCACCTTTAAAAAAAATACAAATACCAATATTATTAAACAAGTAACCGAATCTTTGATCTTTTGGAGGAAGCCTCTTTTGATAAATATATTTTGTTTTTTGATAATAATGTAGCGCTCGATCATAATCTGCCATATAATCGTAGTATATCCCAATTAGCATATAAGTGTCGGCAAGAGGGATAGAAATTGAATCAATTAATTCATGAATGTTAAGTGCTTTATCGAGGTAAGATTTCGCATTACTATATAAGGCGAGGTCAAGTTGGCAAGATGCAATTTGGTAATATAGCTTGGCTATGCCTAAACTATTTTTGCCGAAAGCAGTTTCTGATTCACTTTCTATTGCTTTTAAAGTATGAAGTGCGTCTTTTGGATTAAAGGCTTGTTGGAGAATGTTGGCCTTGTCAAACACCTTTCGTAATTCGCTTGTGTCTCGGATAGATTGGGCGTTTACTTCAAAGGATATAATGATGAAAATAAATAAAACAATAAATCTCATAGTACAGTCAATAGATCAATAACATTAAAAGATCTATTCTCTCTGCAACTAAAGAAACAAAAAATACAAGGAAAATTACAACTTAGAATTAGATTTCTGCAAGTACGGTTTTATTACCCTTGACCTTTTGGCCAATTTCAACCTTAATATTTGCATTAACAGGAAGATACAGGTCAACCCTGGAACCAAATTTAATGAACCCCATATCACTTCCCTGCTCGACTTCTTCGCCTATTTCCAGATAATTCACGATTCGTTTTGCCAAAGCGCCGGCAATTTGGCGTAGTAATATTTCTTCTTCACCATTATCTATAACAACAGTAGTTCGCTCGTTTTCTGTGGATGACTTAGGGTGCCAGGCGACTAAATATTTTCCGGGGTGATACTTGAAATAGTTTACCTTGCCACTGATAGGGTTTCTGTTGACATGGACATTCGTCGGACTCATAAAAATAGATACCTGAATCCGTTGATCTTTGAAGTATTCAGATTCTGTCGTTTTTTCAATAGCAACAATTTTTCCATCTGCTGGTGCGTAGACCAGATTATCATTCGCAATGATTATTTCCCTGACCGGATTTCGGAAAAACTGAAGTACTAAAAGAAATATTAATAACGAAGCTATACTTATGTAAACTAAGCTTTGTGGGAAAACCCAAAAAGTTAATGCATTTACTACAACAAGTAGTATGCTTAAAATAATTAGAATTTTGTATCCTTCTTTATGAATTCTCATGATCTATTTATCAAACGATAAGTACAAAGGTATTAAAATCTAATCCAAAGTATATAAGCTGTAGCAAAAGGAACAAGAAAAATAAATGCATCGAATCGATCAAGCAGTCCTCCGTGCCCCGGAAGTATTGTGCCTGAATCTTTTACAGCGTAACTTCTTTTTAGCATAGATTCTATTAAATCGCCAATAGAACCAAAAATAACAACTATTGCCCCAAGCACCATCCATTCATAAACGGTTTGCTCAGTAAATATGTAACCGAGAATACCAGATAAAATTATAGTACTTATCCCTCCTCCAATAGAACCTTCCCAGGTCTTTTTCGGTGATATTCGAGGAAATAATTTATGTTTTCCAATTTGTGAGCCTATCAAATAGGCTGCAGTATCATTTATCCACGTTAGGAGTAATAACCCAAAAACGGTATTCGCTCGAAATTGTTCCCCATCAAATGCTATAAAATCGACCATTGCAAAAGGAGTTCCGATATATACCATGCCCAGAAGGATATATGCAACATTGGCAAAAGGTTGTTCTGAAGCAGCAAAAAGCTCATAAATGAAGCTCAGAAACAGAATAGGGAATGTTAAGAGTGAGGTATATAATACAAAGTCCTGAGGAGATTGCAATATATTTAACTTAAGCATGGACACCATAACAAATGGTGTTAATCCGAAAATAACCCCGATAAACTTTCGAATCCGATCCCTTTTTTGATTCTTTTGTAGAACCATACTTAAATATTCCCATAAACATAGGGTCGTAATAACTGCGAAAAGAACCACAAAAGGATATTGCCCCCCGTAAATCCCTCCTAACATAACCACTACGAAAAAAACTGCTGTTACTATTCTTCTTAAAAGTCCTTGCATGTTTGCTTACTTGATGATCTCTATCTTTTTATTGTAATTTCTTATAAATATAGCTACGCTTAAGGCGATTCCCAAAGAAAATATTGCAATAGCTATCGGAATTGGGACTTCCGTAGTAGAATCTATAGCTTTAATTTTTTCTGGCATTAGGTATACGGTCAATACTTGCATTGCATTGTAAATGAAATGAATTATTATCGGTATCCAAAGCGTTCGGGTCCAATAAAACAAATATCCCAAAACAGCTCCTAGTATCAAGCGTGGAAAAAAACCTTCCAACTGAAAATGAGTTAGACTAAAAATTGCTGCAGCTGCCCAAATGGCTATATCTGCTCTTTTAAAAAGCCTGCCTAACTGTTTTTGTAAAATTCCTCTAAATAAAAATTCTTCTCCAAGTGCTGGAATAACTGCTATCACTATAAGGTTAAACCATAATTCCCAGGAAACGTCTACAACAAGCAAATTACCAATCATTGCATTGGTATTATCTTCGATGTTTCGAGCCCATTCGGGAAGAGGTAGGTAGTTTTTGTTTAGATAAAATACATACTGGATGAATGGTAAAGAGGCAAGGATTAGGAAGGTACCCGAAGTTATATTAGCTATAAATTTTGTACTTCCAATTTTGGATAAATTTAAAAATTTATGCCAATGCTTTTTGAAAAGTAGATACGATAAAACTAAGGATGGTAAAAGAAAAAGAAACAAGTGATTAATGACCAAAGCAAATCTTACAAACTGTCGTTTTGAAAGATTATTCTCCTGGCTTAAAGATTCCATTACTTCGGTGAGGGGAGAACCGTAAATTTTGGAAATTCCAAAGGTGATTGCACCACCAAGAACTATTCCCAGTATTACTATTAGGCCCAAAAATATCAAAATAGTAGATGGAGGTAATTTTTCAACTAACTGCTCCGTAGTTATGGTTTTTTCCCCCTTATGATACTCCATTTGAATAATTTACACACAAAAATAATCTAATACTTTGGAACCTAGTTAATTGCTTCTAAATCATCATAAAGAATTCAAATTAAACAGAACAAATTAACTCCTTAATAAGTAGCTTTGCACCGAATTTGAATTATACAAAACTATAGTAATAATATGACTCGATTAAGTGTAAACCTTAACAAAGTAGCTTTAATACGAAATTCAAGAGGAGAAAACTTGCCTAACCTGGTCCAAGTCGCTAAAGATTGCGAACAGTTTGGGGCTCAAGGGATAACGCTTCATCCAAGACCTGATGAGCGACATGCAAGGTATAGCGATATCCCTCAAATAAAAGAAATTACTCAAACGGAGTTTAATATTGAGGGAAACCCTAATCCCAGGTTTTTAAAGCTGGTAATGGATAACCCTCCTCACCAGTGTACTTTAGTGCCAGATGCCCCCGGAGTATTAACTTCCAGTGAAGGTTGGGATACGATTAAGCACAAAGACTTTTTAACAGATGTTATAGCTCAGCTGAAATCAAAAAATATAAGAGTTTCAATCTTTTTGGATGCTGATGAGCGATTTGTCGATGGAGCAAAAGAGGTAGGAGCAGATCGAATAGAATTATATACCGGGGATTATGCAAGAAACTTTGTAAAGGACCCTGAACAAGCTGTCGCTGCGCATGCTAGTGTTGCTCAATTAGCCTCAAATATTGGTTTAGGTGTTAATGCAGGACATGATTTAAACTTACTCAACCTTAAATATTACCAAACACATGTCCCTAATCTATTAGAAGTATCTATTGGTCATGCTCTGATTAGCGATGCTTTATATTATGGATTGGAAAATACTATCCAGATGTACTTAGCCCAATTAAGGAATGATAGATAATTACATTACGTCAGCATAAAAAGGAAGACCTATTCGTCTGGGAAAGAACAAATTGTAAATATTCTTGAGACATCTAACTGGTTTGTCAAACCAGGGACATCAAATTCTTTAAATGCTAACGTAATTAAAGGTTTATATCGAACTCCAATTACAATGAACCGGATTTTCTCCACTTGGGTATTGATCAGTGTTTGGATCTTATCAGCGAATAATATATATGCTCAAGCATGTTGCTCAGGTGGAACACCTTTGTCCAGTAGTCTCGGGATTCAGTCAATTTCGGCAAAATCTGTCAATATCCAACTTGCTTATGATTATAACACACAACAAGATTTAGTTGCCAGAAACAGGAAGTTGGATGATGATCGAAGAATCCGAAATACACATTCTACACTTTTGCGAGGAACTTATGCAATTAATCGCAAATTCTCTTTTTCTACTTTGTTTTCATTTGTAACTCAGGAGGAGAAGATTCAATCAACATTTGGAGATAACCTAAAATCCAGTACGGGCTTAGGGGATATGGCCGCTCTGTTACAATATCAAGTGATTGCTAAGAATGATATTGAATGGACACTCGCCGCGGGAGTAAAATTGCCCATTGGCGCTACAGATCGGCTGGATAAAGATTTAGGGATCTTATTAAATCCTGATTTGCAGCCAGGAACAGGGGCCCTGGATTATTTATTTGGACTTAATGTTTCGTATAATCATATTTTCAAGCCTAATCTTACTTTTCTCTATGTGACTACGATACGATTGACTTCGCCAGCAGATCGATTTGGCGGCCAACTGAGATATGAATTTGGTAATGAGTGGCAAAATATATTTGGTTTTAAGGATAGCTATGCTCTAAAATCCTTTATCCTAAATCCCTCATTACTAATGAGGTATAGGGTCACAGGGATGGATGAAAGCAATGGTCAGATGGTAGCAAATACAAGTGGCCATTGGTTGCATTTGGTGCCGGGAGTTGATTTTTTATTATCCCCACTTTGGAGTATTGGCCTTTCAGGTGAAATTCCGATTTATCGTAATTTGGATGGTACTCAACTTACAACTTCTTATAGATTGAAACTGACCTTGGATTATACCCTTCGTTACAACAATAAGTAATTCAACTTAGGATATTATTGATGATTCGCTGAGCGACCATGCCCACTATTCTACCCAATTCGGCAAGAAATGGGGCTTCGTGAAAAAACTTCATAGGAATAATTGCTTATTAGCTGTGGATGATCTATTTTGGTAAGAACAAATTAAACCCTATGCCCAAAACCCTAATAGAACAAATCCAACTATTTCTTAAATATCTTCAATACGAAAAACGATACTCTCCTCATACCGTACTTGCGTATAGCAAGGATCTAAATCAGTTTGCCACTTTTTTATCGGATACTTATGAAGTAAGTAAAACGGAAGAGATTTCTCATCTTTTTATTCGTTCCTGGATGGTTGAATTTGTCAATGCGGGAGTATTGCCAAGATCTATTAACCGAAAGCTTTCGTGTTTGAAGTCTTTTTTCAAATTTAGCCTTAAACGACAATTTATTAGCGCGGATCCTCTATCTAAAATTGTAAGACCTAAAACAGGTAAGAAGCTTCCTAATGTGATTAGTCAAAAAGCACTCGAAATTTTGCTCTCTCGTCTAGGAGAATTAGAAACGGATTATGAGACTATCAGGGATAAAACGATTATTGAGTTACTTTACCTTACTGGAATACGAAGATCTGAGTTGATTTCTTTGCAAGAGACAAGCATTGATTGGAGCCAGCAATCGCTAAAGGTGCTGGGAAAGGGGAAAAAAGAGCGATTAATTCCTTTAACCAGGCAAATGTTGTCATCACTAGAAGATTACCTTACTATTAAAAGAGAGTCTTTTGACATAGCCTCATCACACCTTTTTTTAACAAATAAAGGAAAGCCTTTGTACCCTAAACTAGTGTATAATATTGTAAAGCGTAATCTGGCTTTGGTTACTTCAATAGAACAAAAAAGTCCCCATGTATTGAGACACTCTTTTGCTACGCATCTGTCTAATAATGGTGCTGAATTAAATGCGGTAAAAGAGCTTTTAGGGCATGCTAATTTATCCGCTACTCAGATCTATACACATAATACCATAGATCGACTCAAATCTGTATATAATAAAGCACATCCAAAAGCTGGTAAATAATTAAGCACAAGCTAAACTAGTTTTGTTGCTACATTTTCAATAAATAATAATTCACTAAAAAATAATACCTATGAAGATTTACACGCAAGCTGTTCATTTTTCTGCTGACCAGAAACTATTAGACTTTATTGACAAAAAACTGAATAAGTTAGATCAGTTCTATGACAGGATAGTAGATGCAAGAGTAGTACTCAAGTTGGAGAATACCGGTCAGATTAAAGATAAAGTTGTTGAGATAAGTTTAAATATTCCGGGGACGGTACTGCATGTTAAAGAAATAAGTAAAACTTTTGAAGCCTCAGTCGACAGTGCAATAGATTCGCTAAAAAAGCAACTTGTTAAATATAAATTGCGTAAAAGATCCAATAATTAAGACATAATTGTTTGATGAGATATTGTTACATAATGATATGCGATTTGCTGCTTTAATTTAGGGGTAATTTTTTTATGTAAAAAGTGAAAAATATTTCCATTTTAATTAGAAAAGTGTATCTTTGCATGCGTTTTGAACAAAATGTTCTTTGTTTTAATATTATTTGAGTGATTTTCGCTTTAATCACAACCAGTAAATCGAAAGATTTAATGCCGATGTAGCTCAGTTGGCCAGAGCAGCTGATTTGTAATCAGCGGGTCGGGG
>JAHDHW010000114.1 GCA_020631105.1 Saprospiraceae bacterium
CTTAAGCTTTTTGCATTTTTAAACTAAATATATGGGGTAGGCGAATTCCTGCATCAAATACATATTTTCCCTTTTCAACTTCCTTCATGTTTTCAAAACAATCATAAGGAGAGTAGTCGAATTCTTTGAATTCCAGCAAATTTAATCCTTGTTGTAACAAAGGACCCATTACTTCGGATAGACTATGACACCAAAAGTACTCCTTATGCCTGATCGGTGCATCTCTATCAGCATAGGTACCTTCACTAATCTCCTCATAAGGTTCACCTGTATTAAAATAATTAAAAAGCAGCTGCTTAGTCGGAAAATCATACATATATAATACAGGGTGAAAATCCGCGATATAAAAGATACCTCCGGGCTTTAAAAAGTGATGAATCACTTTTGCCCATTGCACCAGGTCAGGCAACCAGCCAAAAGTACCATAAGAAGTAAAGACAATATCGTATTGTCCCTCATGCTTTTCGATAAGCTCTAATACATTCGACTCAATGAATTGGACATCCAAACCAAGTTGACTATTTAGATCTCGGGCCAATGCCAGTGATTTAGGAGATAAATCTACTCCGGTTACCTGTGCCCCCATTCTTGCCCAGGACATGGAATCTTGCCCAAAATGACACTGCAAATGCAATAATGATTTTCCATTCACATCACCAATTGCTTCTAGCTCAATATCATTAAGACTATTCTTTCCTTTTAGGAACCCGGGTACATCGTACATCTCTGAGTCTTTGTGGAAATCGACTTTGGTGTCCCAAAGATTACGGTTGTTGTCGAAGTATTCTTTCATAAGGTCAAAACTTTTTAATTTTAGGGCCGTTTGGACTAAGTGACGGATAGTAAAATATTAAAGATAACACCGTCAACCTTTTAATAAAAAAATTATACAATGGCAGAAGACAATAAAAAACAAAATCAACTCAACATAGAATTACCCGAAGAAGTTTCCGAGGGGGTATACTCTAATCTAGCAATTATTTCTCATTCTCATTCTGAGTTCGTCGTCGACTTTGTTCGATTAGTACCGAATGTTCCTAAGGCAAAGGTGAAGTCCAGAATTATTCTGACCCCTATGCATGCCAAAAGGTTAATGAGAGCATTGGCGGATAATGTCAAAAAATTTGAGGCTCAATTTGGCTCGATTGATGAACCAGAGATGCCTACTTTTCCAATGAATTTTAATACGCCAAAGGCACAGGCATAAACCTTAACACACTACTTAGGTTTTTCAGCTTAGGAATTTTTCTTACTCGCTGATGATTCATCCCGAATAGCACCTGGTGCTATTCGGGATGTCTGCCTTTGATCTTTCTGACGAAAGTGTAGCTAATTACTCATTTTGACAACCATTCTTTTTGTGGACTGTTTATCAAAAGGAAATTAATACATTTGCGCTACGCTCCAAATATGGATCAGCGAACGATATCAGGCGAAAGCCTGATGGGGATCAGCGAATAAGAAAAAGACACACGATTTATGACTTTTGGAAAAAAGGGAATTTTATTAGTCAATCTCGGTACCCCTGATGCACCAAGCAGAGGGGCAGTATACCGCTATTTAAAAGAATTTTTATTGGATCGTCGAGTAATTGATTATCCATGGTTGGCCAGAAACATTTTGGTGCGTGGAATCATCGCTCCGTTTCGCTCCGGCGCTTCCGCCAAACTTTACAAAAAACTCTGGACTCCTGAAGGATCACCGCTAAAGGTCTACGGAGAACAGCTAGCGGAAGGTGTACAAAAAGAATTAGGGGATGAATACCATGTCGAATTGGCAATGCGGTATCAATCTCCATCAATTGCATCCGCACTCGATAAATTGTTAGAAGCCCAGGTCGGAGAAATAACGGTATTTCCTCTTTTTCCTCAATACGCGTCGGCAACTACAGGCTCCGTTCATGAAGAGGTAATGCGCTTATTAGCGAAGAAAGATACCATACCTGCTGTCAAACTAATCAACTCCTATTACGATGATCCAAGGATGGTTGACATCTTTGTTGAGAACGCCAGGAAGTATGACTTAAGTAGTTATGATCATATTTTATTCAGCTATCACGGATTACCGCAGCGTCAACTAAGAAAAGCGGATACTTGTAATCACTGTCTGAAAACGGAAGGCTGTTGCGAAAATATTTCCATCAAAAATCAATACTGCTATTCTGCTCAATGTTATGGTACATCATATGCAATTGCAGATAAGCTTGGGCTCAAAAAAGAAGAGTATACTATCTGTTTTCAATCCCGGCTAGGTCCGGAGCCCTGGGCACAGCCTTATACCAGCAAAATTATTGAAGAAAGAGCCGAAAATGGCGATAAGCGATTACTCGTCTTTTGCCCTGCTTTTGTTTCTGACTGCCTGGAAACCACTATTGAAATTACCGATGAATACCTAGAAGAATTCGAAGAGAAAGGTGGTGATCACCTTGATCTTGTCGAAAGTCTGAATGGTAATCCTAAATGGATTAAGGCCGTAGCAGAAATGGTTAGATAGGTTTTCAATTAAGGATAAGGAACACTGCGTTGTTCTATTTCATTCAAATACCCAATTTGATGTGGATTATTTACTGATTCTCTTACCTTTGTAGGAGAAGCAAGTAGTATGTCAATGACCTATTCTGAAATTATCAAATCACTTCGGGCCAAGCAATATAAACCTGTGTATTTTCTACACGGGGCGGAGTCTTATTTTATTGATGCAATTTCGAAATACATTGAAGATAATGTACTCTCCGAAGGAGAGAAATCATTTAACCAGCTTGTTTTTTACGGTAAGGATGCGGATGCTAAAACGCTGATTGATGCAGCGAGTCGTTACCCTATGATGGCGCCGTATCAGGTTATCCTTTTAAAAGAAGCTCAGGAAATGAGAACGCTTGGCAATTTGCTGCCTTATATTCAAAAGGCGGTTCCCACTACAATTTTTGTTATTTGCCATAAGCATAAAAAATTAGATAGCCGCACCAAATTTGGGAAAGCAGTTAAAGCCAATGCAGTAGTTTTTGAATCCAAACCACTATATGATAATCAAGTAGCGGACTGGATATCAGATTATTTGAAAGGCAAAAAATTTAATGTCAAACCTTCTGCGGCACAATTGATCGGAGAATACCTTGGTACCAGTTTGTCAAAAGTTGTTAATGAATTAGATAAGCTGGTGATTAATCTTCCTGCTGGAACAACCATAGATGAAAAGCATGTCCAGGATAATATTGGGATCAGTAAGGACTATAATGTATTCGAATTACAAAGAGCTTTAGGATCACGAGATGTTGTTAAGGCAAATCGGATTATTAATTACTTTATTTCTAATCCGAAGAAAAATCCTTTTGTCCTATTAGTTGGTACCTTGTACAATTACTTTAGTAAGATCTACATGTTACATTTTCTGAAACAGTCAACGGACCGCGAGGTGTTTCAAACGCTGAATCTAAGATCTGAATACTTTCTGAAAGAATACAAAGTTGCTGCCCGAAACTATAACCTGCCAAGAGTGAAAAAGGTGATTCATATTCTGAAAGAATATGATTTACGTTCCAAAGGTGTCGATAATGATTCCACTAATGAAGGAGAGCTAATGAAAGAACTGGTGTGGAAGATCCTACATTAGTTATTCTTAAATGACGGATCTAAATATTTCCTTCTAACAAATTTGTATTCTTGAATACCTTAAAATTAAAAAGCCCGTATCCTTAATAAGGATCGGGCTTTTTAATTTTATAGTGAAAAAATAACCTTTTATCGCATTACACTAAACTGCTCGCTTGTAATCCCATTAGGACTATAAATAACCATGATGTATGTTCCGTTAGCATAGCGACTAACATCCAGTGTGATGGTATTGTCACCTGATCTGGTTTCAATTTCTTCTGTATACAGCACTTTCCCGTTTAGCGTTTTTACTTCGACGTAAGATAAGCTCTCATCTTTAGTTTGATAAGTTAAATTTAAAGTACTTTCTGCAGGGTTAGGAGAAATAGCCATTCGGGAATCACTTCCATCCTCACCGCTAAGACCACTTCCTCCTCCAACAGTAGCTTCACAAGTTGAAGTACATCCGTTTTCATCCTGGGTGACGATAGGATAGGTTCCTGCCGGTAGATCAGCGAATACATTATCGTTTTGATAATTAGCACCGCCATCAATGCTATAAGAAAGATTGCCCGTTCCTCCTGAAGCTGTTACAGTAATGTCAAACAAGTCGGTAGTACCAGAGATTGCAGGTCCAACTTCCGTTGTACAAGTAATTGCTTCTGGTTCGCTGATAATAATGCCACAGATGAATATACATCCGTTAGCGTCGGTAAGTGTTAATCCATACGCACCAGCTGGAAGATTCTCTACAGTTGTTGTATTATCTCCGGTACTCCACTCGTATATATATGGAGCTGTTCCGCCAGATGGACTAGCGAACAGCGTTCCGTCATTTCCTCCATTGCAGCTTACATCAGTTGATCCGTAATCTGCAATTAATGGTTGTGGTTCATTTACTGTACTTGTGCAAACTGCAGTACATCCATTAGCGTCAGTAACCGTTACGGTATAAACACCAGCTGCTAAATCTGCCACAGTTTCCGTTGTTATACCATTGCTCCAGGCATAAGAGTAGGGTAGCGCACCACCTGTCACGCTTACACTAGCCGCTCCATCCGTATCACCTGCGCAAAGTACATCCTCTGCACTACAAGTAAGCATCATTGGGTTTGCTGCACTAATATCAACAAAGGCTGAAGTCGAACAACCACTCGCATCGGTGATGATAAGGCCGTACGTTCCGGCTGACAGACCATCAATTGAAGCAGTCGTTGCGCCAGTACTCCACTGATAAGAAAGCGGTGCAACACCATTGGTGATAATAGCAGTGATTGCCCCGTTATTATCACTTCCACAGGTAAGTTGCGTTGTTTCAAAATCAATTGTAATCGCAGCTGGTTCATCAACAATCGTTGATCCCACTGCAGAGCAACCATTTGCATCGGTAACAGTAACGGTATAAATACCAGAAGTCAGCGTATTGATAAATGAAGTCGTTGCATCGTTGCTCCAGCTATATTGATAAGGAGGAATACCTCCGATTGCCGTTGCGAAAGCATTTCCGTTATTCCCTCCATTACAACTTACCGGATTACCGGATACGACAACCAGGATGTTACTAGGTTGGCTTAATGTTGCATTTGCTACACTTGAACAACCATTGGCATCGATTACAGTTACAGTATAAGTCCCTGCTGTTAAACCATCAATATTTGCAGTCGTTGCGCCATTACTCCAGTTGTAACTAAATGGAGGCATACCCTGACCTATTGATGTTTGTATGCTTCCTGTTGCTGAGCCATTACAAGCTATATCTTGAGTAGTTAACTGAATACCAATGGAAGGAGCAGCTTCAACGATTGAAGCACATACTGCAGAACATCCGAAAATGTCAGTTACGGTTACACTATACATTCCTGCTGCAATATCTACTAAATCTTCTGTACCAATTCCGTTACTCCACTGGTAGAAATAAGGTCCGGTTCCTCCTGACACTGTAAGGTCAATAGAACCCAGACTTGGTGTTCCACAACTCTCGTTAGTAGCCACACAAGTTAGATTAATAGGATTCGCTGATGCGATGTCCGCTGAACATGTCGTGGAACATCCTCTGGCATCGGTTACGGTTACACTATAACTCCCAGGTTGAGCTTCGCCAAGGTTCGCTTCGCTATTACCATTGCTCCAGGTATAAGTAAATGGAGCAGTTCCGCCGGTTACGGTCGTATTAATACTTCCGAATAAAGTTTGACAATCTTGTGCTGTTGCATTACAACTGACACTCAATACTTCAGGTTCGTTAATCGTTACTACTCCAAAGTTCGAACAGCCATTTGCATCTGTTACAGAAAGCGTATACGTTCCTGCTGCTAGTGCATTCACAAAACTTGTTGTTGCGCCATTGCTCCAGGCATAAGTATAAGGTACTGTACCTCCGATAACTGTTGCGAAAGCAGAACCATCAGTTTGTCCATTACAACTGATGTCATTACCCTGCGCCACAACGATTAAGAAAGAAGGTTCAGAAACGATTGAAGTACAAGTTGCAGTACAGCCATTAGCATCTGTAGCGGTAATGATATAAGTACCTGCTGAAAGATTATTTAGATTTTGGCTTGTTGCACCATTGCTCCATTCATAAGTAAATGGCTCTGTGCCGCCCGCGATGTTTACGTTAACCGCTCCGTCATTTCCATTCTTACAAGAAACTGCATCTGCAGAACAAGAAAGCGTAAATGCAGGTGATTCTGTTACTGTAGAAGAACAGATAGTCTGACAACCGTTACTGTCTGTAATAGTCACCGTGTAAGTACCTGCTCCAACACTATTTAAATCTTCTGCGACGCTACCGTTGCTCCATTGGAAGCCATAAGGGCCAGTACCTCCGATAACAGTAACATCAACGCTACCCGTTTGCTCTCCACCACAAGGAATATTGTTTGGCTCACAAACTGCCTCCATTGCTGTGCTTTCATCTACGATCGCAACAGCAACACTTGAACAACCATTATTATCCGTTACAGTTACTGTGTAGCTTCCTGCATCAACATTAGTAAGGTCTTCACTTATTGCACCATTACTCCACGAGAAGGTATAATTACCTGTTCCTCCAGTAACTAATAGATCAACACTTCCTGTTCCTTCTTCTCCACATTGAGTTCCTTCAGTTGTAACGGATAAATTCAAGCCCAATGAAGTCTCCACTATGCTTGTACAGGTGGTTGTACATCCGTTTGCATCTGTTACGGTTAAAGTATAAGTACCAGATAAAATATCGGTAAGGTCTTCTGTTGTTGCGCCATTATTCCAACTGTAGGTATAAGGAGCAACCCCTCCGGCAACTTCAACTTCGATATCTCCTGACTGATCATCTCCACAGGTTGCACCGACTACGGTACAAGTAACTTCGAGTACAGGGTCACTATTAACATCGCATGTGGTAATTGCAGCACAACCATTGGCATCCATTACGGTAACCGAATAAGTACCAGCGTCAAGGTTGTTTAAATCTTCACTGTTCGCTCCATTACTCCAAATGTAGATAAATGGTGCGGTTCCTCCGGTAATACTTAAATCAACTGCACCTGTACCTGATGTTGCACAAACAAGATCAGTAGCTGTACAGTTTGCTGTTAATGGTTCGATGAAAATTAAAGTCGAAGAACATGTTGCGGTACAACCGTTCGCATCTGTCACGCTTAGGGTATAATTACCTGCTGCTGCATTATTAATATTTTGAGTAGTTGCGCCATTACTCCAATTATAAGTGAAAGGTGCCGTTCCTCCGGATAGGCTTACATTGATGCTACCAGAATTAGCATCTCCACATAGTAAATCCTGCGTTTCGCATACTAAGCTTATTGCAGGAATTGCATTAATTGTAATTGATGCAGAAGCAGTACATCCTTTTGCGTCAGTTACGATTAAGTCGTAAGTGCCTTCGTTTAAATTATTGATTTGGGCAGTTGTTTCGTTATTACTCCAGGCATAAGTAAATGGACCAGTTCCTCCCTCCACAATTGCTGCTGCAATTCCACTATTTGCTTCTCCACAAAGAAGGTCTTGACCTTCGATAGAAACTTCCAAAGGAAGTGAGGTTTCTACTGAGCTGGTACAAACAATTGTACAGCCATTAGCATCCGTTACGGTAAGTGTGTAACTGCCTGTATTTAAGTTTTCTAAGCTTGAAGTAGTTGCACCATTGTCCCATTGGTAAGTATAAGGAGCAACCCCGCCACTAAGCTCAGAGGTGATTGAACCGGTCTGAGGACCTGCACAAATTAAATCATTTGGCGTACAGGTTAATTGAAGTGGAGTAGGAGTATCAATTGTACTAGTACATGTTGTAGAACAGCCGTTCCCATCAGTGATTGTTACGGTATATGTTCCTGCAGTTAAGTTTATTTGATTTTGAGTAGTTGCACCGTTACTCCAATTAAAGGTATAGCTGCCTGTTCCTCCATTTACGTCAAGTAAAATATTTCCATCTTGAGCATCTGGGCAGGATAAAGGAGTTGATGTACAGCTAGCTTCCAGGGAATTATTTGATTCAATTGTTGCTGTAAATATTTGAGTACATCCGTTTTCATCACTGACCGTCAATGAATAGACACCAGCTTCCAAACCGGTTTGATTTTGAGTGGTTGCACCATTGTCCCAAAGGAAAGAGTAAACTCCGCTTCCTCCGGATACAGTGCTAGTTATCGTTCCGTCATTTCCGCCAAAGCAGGAGACATCGGTATTTTCGAATAGAACTTCAATTGCATCAGGGCCTTCTACCCAAGTTCCACATATTCCGATACAGCCATTTGCGTCTGTTACCGTAATACCATAAAACCCTGCAGACAGATTTGTAATGACGGGCTCTGTTGAACCGTTATCCCATAAGTAAGTATAAGGACCCGTTCCACCGGAAATTGTAAAGTCAGCAGAAGAAGTACTATCCCCAAAACATTCAAGTGGGGTAGAGCTAGAAATTACAATAATGGGTTCTGCTTCCTCTACGGTTGAACTGCAAGTTGCGGTACAACCGTTTGCATCTGTTACTACAACTGTATAGGTGCCAACGGGTAAATTTGACAAGCTAGCAGATGAACCTCCGTTGTTCCAGCTATAGGAATATGGTGCTGTACCTCCTGAAACGCTTACACTAAGGGCTCCCGTATTCTCTCCTGTGCAATCAAGATTTGTCGAGGTACAAGTAGCTTCAAGGCTAATGATATTGTCTATGGTTGCTTGGCAAACGGCTAAGCAGCCAAGCATATCTGTAACTGTTACACTGTATGTTCCGGCCGGTACATTTTGTAAATTACTTTCGGTACTTCCGTTACTCCATAAGTAAGTATATTCTCCTAGGCCTCCTGAAACTAAAGTGGTGATAGAATTATTGTTTGATGCGTCACAAGCATTATGCTGAGTTATGCATTCTGCTATTAGTTGATCTGTATCAGGTATTTCTACTGAACAGGTAGCAGAACATCCCTGACCATCGGTTACTGTGAGGGAGTAGGAACCTGCTGAAACAATTTCTTGATTTTGATTGCTGCTACCATTGCTCCACATAAAAGTGTAATTACCATCTCCACCACTAACTGTCGAACTAAGGTTTGCAAAATTTGGAGATGAACAAACAAAGTCCATGTAAGCACAATTTATCTCTAAAGGTGCAAAAGTAAGCACTTCTGTTTCGCAGGTTGCCTGACATCCGTTGGTGTCGGTGACGGTCAGCGTGTAAACCCCAGCGCTAAGATTATTAATACTTGGGGTAGTTTCACCGTTGCTCCATAGGTAAGTATAATTACCATTACCTCCGCTTACTGATGCTGAAATAGTAGCACCGTTTTGGGTATCACATGCATTAGAAGTAACTTCACAACTTGCTGTGATTGGTGCATCCGATTCAACGATCGCGGTACAAGTAGCGGTACAACCATTCGCATCTGTAATTACTACCATGTAGGTTCCTTCTGCTAGGTTATCTATGTTTGCTGAAGTTGCACCATTGTTCCATGTATAGTTAAACGGTGCCGAACCACCAGTAATCTGAGTGGTGATAAATCCGTTTGTCAAACCACAATCAGCATTATTTGCTACACAAGTTATTTCAGGGCTACTAGCTGCTTCAACTGTTGCTTGACACGTTGCAACACAACCATTATTGTCAGTTACAGTAAGCGTATAGGTGCCAGCAGGGATATCGGAAAGGTTATTCGAAGTTGCACCAGTATTCCATTGATAAGTATATGGTGATGCTCCACCAGAAACCTCAGTGATAATAGCACCTGTGTTATTTGTACAGCTTGTAGTTGTTGGAGTACAGTTAAGTTCGATAGGAGTTGTGGATTCAATTGTTGCTTCGCAAATGCCAAAGCAACCATCCTGATCCGTAACAGTTATCGTGTAGGTACCAGTTGGAACATTGAAAAGATTTGGACTCGTGTTACCGTTACTCCATGCATAAGTATATACACCACTTCCGCCAATCACTGCTGTTTCAATGCTTCCGAAATTGCCATTACAGTCTCCGATAGTTGGAGTACATGAAACCTCTAATGACTCACTTGGTTCTACAATTGCGATACATTCTACTTCACAGCCATTGGCATCTGTTACCATAATAGGGTATTGACCTACTTCAAGTCCATTAGCATAATCTGTACAATTTCCATTTTCCCAATGAATGGTATATGGTTCTGTCCCTCCGGTGACATGAACTGTAACGGTTCCGTCATCTGTGCTTCCGCAAGTAGTGTTAGTAGCTTCGCATTCTATACTTAGTGGCTCAAGCGGCTCAACTGTTGCTGAACAAGTTTTTGAGCATCCGTTTATATTACTAGTAATGGTTACACTATAAGTTCCTGGGCCAACACCTCCAATCATCTGATCAGTACTGCCGTTACTCCAAAGATAAGAGACTGTTGAAGGGTCAGCAGTATGTTCGACATAGATTGCAGCGTTTGTATTTCCATTGCAATAGTCATTTATTACCGTGCATAACATATTGAATGATGCTTCAACCTCAACAGTTGCACTACAACTTTGTATGCAGCCATTGGCATCCGTTACTATAACTGAGTAGGTCCCAGGTTCTACGCCATCGATTGAAGGATTTGTGCTGCCATTGCTCCATTGGTAAGAAAAAGGAGCGGTTCCGCCATTAACAAGAACAGTTACTAACCCGGTAGGATCAGCATTTTCACCACTAATACAAGTAGCATTGGTAGCATGACATTCGATAGACATTGGCTCGAAGTCTTCTACGACAGTAGAACATGTAGCTGAGCAGCCGTTAGCAGTTGAAACCGTAACGGTGTAGGTACCCGCTTCAATATCAGTAAGGTCTTGTGTGGTAGCGCCATTGCTCCAAAGATATGAAAGCGTTGAAGTTGCACCACTTACTTCCAGATCAATGCCAGGTGTATTATTGCTATCGCAATTCTCATTAGTTGGATTGCAATTTAAAACCAATTCATCCTCACAAATACAATTGGTAGCTTCTGCTCCTTCCCCTGTAGGGGCTATCATAGATTGGGAGATGTTAATTTTATCTAGTTCAGTTCCGTCTTCTCGATAAGCAAAATCAATGGTGTTTGCTCCAGCTTCGAGGAAGAAACTAACTGGTGTGTTATTATTATTGTTGTCATGTACTTGAGACCAGCTAAAAGCAGAGCTTGGAGTAATTTCATTCCATTTTACCCAAGTACCATTATTTACTCTTACCCAAAAAGAATCATCATAAGTGCTAGGTGCTTTTACTCTAGCAAAAACAAAATAAGATCCTGCTTCACTTAATTCTACATGAAAACGTACACGGCTTTCCGGAGATTCCGGAGCCTCATTATAGGCGTTGTTATTTGGTTTTACTGTAATGTAATCACCATTGGAAGCTTGTGTATCTTCGTTTGTTTCGAATAGACTACCTACCTCTGCACACTCAACTTCCAGGTAAATATCAGTCTCTTCACAGATTTCAGGATTGCCTAATTGGAAATTCATATCTCCAATATCTCCATTGCTGGTATTGAACCATCCGGAAGCGCCATATTCAAAATCTTGTACATTGGCTCCGTAACCAACTTGGAAGGATGGACCTCTTCGAGTTATTTCTGTTGTATTACCATCGGGATAAGTAAATGTCCCTGTGAATGATTCGTAGTAGTACCAAAATTCAGCGCCACTATCTACACATAGCATATACTTTGGACTTCCCGAAGGGGCAGAGGTGGTACGATCCGTGAATAAAACATCTAAATAACCTATGGATGAGCCTTGGATAACTGATCCTTTTAGGCTTGCTGTACCATTATTATATTCCGTGAAGTAAAGATCATCTCCTGCAACATAGCAATCGCCAGGCCCCAGGGTAAAGGTATATGCGCTATTACACCAGTTTCCGCAATGATCATAAGTGTCTTCAACTGGTCGATTGGCAACAACATCGATACAGTCAAGCTCTTCCATATCGTCGTCGTCTTCGCAGGTTACTTCAGTACATGAAGGACCGCAAATCGGAACGGTGTGTACATTCTGGCCAGCCTTAGTAACGAAAAGTTGCTCGGAAACGGCGAAAGAACCCTTTAGTGTAAAACTAAAACAAATCTCCTCCTCGACTTCAAGACCAAAATCAAATTTGATCCCGCATTGACCAGTAGTAGGGTCCGTACCTATTTCGAAAGGATGACTAGCGTCTAAAATATCATTCTCATCATCTAAACATGCCAAACAATTTGGGCTTGCAATATTAAAATGACTAATTTCAGGATTTCCTGGTCCTGCCTTCAAGCAATAGCTCCAGGTGGATGAACATTCATCACCTAGCGTATTATAGGTTACACCAACAAAAGTGATCTCATCTCCTGCCTCATTATAAGCAATGGTCGGACAATCTCCTTCCGGAGTTGGTGGATCTTCTTCTTCTGTTTCTTCATCTGGAGGTGGAGGTGGCGGGTTACTATTATCGCAGGTGGTCTCCGTACAGGAAGGACCACAGATTTCTATTAGGTTAATATTTTGTCCTGCTTTGGTAACGAATAACCTTTCGGCAACTTCAAATGCGCCATTTAGCGTAAAGCTAAAACATACCTCTTCATCTACTGATAGACCAAAATCAAATTTAATCCCACATTGCCCCGTAGTAGGATCAGTACCTACTTGAATTGGATGACTAGAATCAAGGATGTCATCAGAACTGTCAAAACAAGCCAGGCAGGAATTGTTAGCAATCATGAAATGACTGATCTCAGGATTTCCAGACCCTGCTGTCAAGCAATAGCTCCAGGTGGATGTGCAGCCATCTGCGGTTTCATCATATGTAACACCATTAAAGGTGATGATGTCCCCTGCTTCATTGGTAGCAGTACTATTACAATCTTGTGCAGATAGTAAATTAAATGTGAAAAGTAAGATGACGGATAAACAAAAAGGAATTAGCTGGTTACGTCGAAGTCCGGTCATGTCAATATTTTAGGTGAACTCAAAAAAATCCGATTAGGCGGAGGGTTACCTAAAATTTAAATGTAGCTATGTGTTAGTCTGGAATTTTAAAGAGTACATATCGGGAGGGAAAATAATTGGAGGGAAAGAACTATGCCACAATATACATGGAATGATAATTTCATTGTGGCGTCAAATTAGAAAGTGTGACAGTCAAAAATGTAATAAATTAAAAAGAAAAGAAATTAACAACTCTAAAATTTGCATTCCTAACTTAAACCTCTTTATCTTTGGCAATGTACTTAAGAAAGTATAAAAATGAATTTTAATACAAATAATACATGTTGGTGGTGGCACTTATCTGAATCAATTAACCGAGAAAGTTAAGTGTGCATTATTTAATATGATATAAAAGCGGCTTATCGATTACTCGGTAAGCCGCTTTTCATTACAATAACCAGCTTTATTGAATAAAGAAAACGAATTATGCAATCTACATCAGTTCCTATGGCTGCTCAAAAAATAAAGATAAAAGCAGAAGTGAAAAGGCTTTTAGCGGATACTTATACTCCGGTGAGTTTATATCTGAAACTAAGAGATCATTTTGGAATATCTGTTCTGTTAGAAAGTACAGATTTTCGGAGTACTGAGAACTGTCTTTCTTTTATAGGTTTAGATCCTATTGCTACCTTTCAGGTTCAGGCAGGGCAGATTAAAACTCAGGTAGAAGGAGAGTCCGAGCAAATCAGAGCGGTATCACAAACGAATCAGGTAGTTGAAGAGCTTCATCAATTTATTGGGCAATTCGATGTCGATTATGCAGCTGATTATAAAGGGGTGAATGGTTTTTTTGGCCATACAGGTTTTGATGCAGTTCAATACTTTGATACACTGGAGTTTGATACCGAAAAACGTAAAACCGACTTGCCTGATATAAACTACAGCTTATACCGGTATGTGATTGAAATTAATCACTTTAAGGATGAATTGCATATTGTTGAGAATCTATTACCAGGGCAGGAATCTAAAATTGGGGACGTAGAAGGGTTAATTAATAATCAAAGCTTTGGTACCTATCGTTTTGAATTAGAGGGAGTTGAAGAAACAAACCTAACGGATAGCGAATATAGGGATTTGGTTACTGCCGGTAAGCATCATTGCCAGGTAGGAGATGTATTTCAAATTGTGCTATCGCGTCGTTTTTCTCATAAGTTCCGCGGAGACGAGTTTAATGTTTACAGAATATTACGATCGGTAAATCCTTCTCCATACTTATTCTATTTTGATTACGGGAGCTATAAAATCTTTGGTTCTTCACCTGAAGCGCAGATGGTAATCAGTGACAATATTGCAAGCGTAAATCCAATTGCCGGGACCTACCGAAGGACGGGAGATGATGAACAGGATCGTAAAAATGCTGAGGAACTAATCGCAGATCCAAAAGAAAATGCAGAGCATATTATGTTAGTTGATCTGGCGAGGAACGACTTGGGCAAACATGCCCAAAAAGTATACATAAAAGAGCTTAAGGATGTTCAGTTTTTTAGCCATGTCATCCATTTAGTATCTAAAGTTGAAGGAGAGATTGGGCCTGATGTCAGCCCTATCCAAATCTTTGGAGATACATTCCCTGCTGGAACCTTAAGTGGTGCTCCAAAATATAAAGCCCTTGAACTAATTAATCATTACGAAAAAGAAAATCGGAGTTTCTATGGTGGAGCCATTGGTTTTATTGGCTTTGACGGAAATATGAATCAAGCCATTGTAATCCGTTCTTTTTTGTCAAGGCAAAACACCTTATACTATCAAGCTGGTGCTGGAATAGTGGCTGCCAGTGATGAAGAAAAAGAATTACAGGAAGTGAATAATAAGCTCGGAGCTTTAAAAAAAGCACTCCAAGAAGCAGAAAAATTATAGTCCAACATATCGAATGTTACAATTTTAGAAATATGAAAATCTTAGTACTCGACAATTACGATTCCTTTACCTATAACTTAGTGCAGTATTTACTGGAACTAACAGAGGATCCGATTGATGTTTTTAGAAATGATGAAATCACAATTGATGAGGTTGATCAATATGATTTAATCGTATTATCTCCTGGGCCGGGAGTACCAGAGGATGCCGGGATTATGCCATCCTTAATTAAAAAGTATGCTGATTCGAAAGTGATTTTTGGAGTATGCTTAGGCTTGCAAGCAATAGGTGAGGCCTTTGGAGGGACTTTGACCAATCTTACGCAAGTATTCCATGGTATAGATACAGATATTACCATTACTGATCATTCTCATTCGATCTATAAGGATTTGCCAGCGCAAATTCGAGTTGGAAGATATCACTCCTGGGTCGTTAGTAAAGAGACTTTACCAGATGAGTTGAAAATTACTGCTGTTGACGAAGAAGGAATGATCATGTCCCTGCAGCATAAAAAATATAATGTAAGTGGTGTGCAGTATCACCCAGAGTCCATTATGACAGAGGAAGGTAAAGCTATTTTACAAAACCTATTGGCACAAGCCAAAACACTGATCAAGCAAACCGTTTCTGCTACTCAGTCTTAAATACAAACAGATGAAAAAAATATTAACCAGACTTTTCGAACATAAGAAGTTAAGCCGGCAGGAAGCAAAAGAAATTCTCGTGAACATTGCCAATGACCAATATAATGAAGCTCAGATTGCGGCATTTATTAGTGTATACTTGATGCGAGCGATCTCGGTAGAAGAATTGCAAGGGTTTAGGGATGCCTTACTAGAACTTTGCTTGCCAATTGATTTGGAAGGCATTGATTCCATTGATATTGTCGGAACAGGAGGAGATGGAAAAAACACCTTTAATATTTCTACTATTTCCTCTTTTGTAATCGCCGGTGCTGGGTATAAAGTAACTAAACACGGGAACTATGGTGTTTCGTCTGCATGTGGATCTTCAAATGTTCTTCAACACTTAGGATATACCTTTACAAATGATGAATCCACTTTGAAGCAACAACTGGATAAATCGAATATCTGTTTCTTCCATGCTCCGATGTTTCATCCGGCTATGAAAACAGTTGCTCCAATCAGGCGCCAACTTGGCGTAAAAACATTCTTCAATATGCTAGGGCCCTTGGTAAATCCTGGTCAACCTAAATACCAGTTGCTGGGTGTATTTAACCTTGAGCTTGCTCGTTTGTATCAATATATTTTTCAGCAAACCGAACGACAGTACGCTATCGTTTACGCGATGGATGGGTATGATGAAGTTTCTTTAACAGGAGATTTTAAGCTTCGGGACAATTCCGGGGAGCATACCATAAGCCCTGAGTCTATAGGGAAGCCAAGATTAAAACAGGAGGATCTACACGGAGGAGATACAGTAGAATCTGCGGCGAAGATTTTTACCGATATTTTAGGAGGGAAGGGAACTGCTGCACAAAACCATGTGATCACTGCAAATGCTGGCCTGGGTATAAAATGTATCAAACCGGAACAGTCATTGGAGGATTGTATTGCAGAGGCGGAGGCATCTTTGTTAAGTGGAAATGCATTAGAAAAACTTAAACTACTCGTTAATTAAAGAATATGAATATTCTCGAAAAAATTATTGCACACAAGCAGGAAGAGGTCCAGAATCGAAAGAATCTGTATCCTATAAAATTATTGGAAAAAAGTATCTACTATGAAACACCTGTCGTTTCGATGACCAAATATTTACATCGCTCTGATAAGAGTGGAATCATCGCAGAATTCAAACGACGGTCTCCATCTAAAGGCGCTATTAATCCTTATGCAACAGTCGAACAAGTTTCTATTGGATACATGCAAGCAGGTGCTTCTGGTTTATCTGTTTTAACAGACGAACACTTTTTTGGGGGTAAAAGTACAGACCTGACAGAGGCCCGTAAATATAACTTTTGTCCAATCCTTCGAAAGGACTTTATTATCGATGAATACCAAATCGTTGAGGCTAAATCAATTGGTGCGGATACCATTTTGTTAATTGCTGAATGCCTTGAAAAAGATCGCTTGCAACAGTTGGCAAAGACTGCTCAAAACCTTGGACTGGAGGTTTTAATGGAAGTGCATTCCGAGGCGCAACTGGATAAGCTTTGTAATGAAGTGAATATTGTCGGAGTGAATAATCGTAACCTGGAAGACTTCACTGTGAGTCTGGATACTTCTCTGGGATTGGCGGATAAAATCCCAGGGGAATTTACCAAAATCTCTGAAAGCGGGATCAGCGATCCTAATGCTATCATTACCTTGAAAGAAGCAGGATTTAAAGGCTTTTTAATCGGAGAAACCTTTATGAAGACTCCAAATCCAGCTAAGACTTGTCTGCAATTTATTCAGCAAGTTGAAGGTTTAGAAAAAGAATTACAAAGTGCTTAATATTAGATAGTTATGCCAGTTAGAGTAAAGGTATGCGGGATGCGGGAAAGGTATAATATTGAGGCCTTAAGTCAACTGCCTGTCGACTTCGTAGGCTTAATATTTTACCCTAAGTCTTCACGATATATATTCGCTGATACTCACGAATACGCTGATTCGACTGCCGTCGATTTGGGATTCCTGCGTCTTCCTTTTGAAGGTAAAGGAAACTATCCAAAGAACTTGAAAAAGGTAGGCGTTTTCGTAAATGAAGAATTAGATCAGGTTTTAAATTATGTTCATAATTTTGAATTGGATTATGTACAGCTACACGGACAAGAGAATGTTTTTTATTGTAAACAATTGAAAGATGCTGGGGTAAAGATCATTAAAGCATTTTCTGTAGACCGACAATTTTCGTTTACAATAACTAACGCATTTGAATTTTACTGTGACTTTTTCCTATTCGATACGAAAGGGAAATTACCAGGTGGAAACGGAGTCGCTTTTGATTGGAAAACACTAGAAAATTATCATGGAGAAACGCCCTTCTTTTTAAGCGGAGGACTAGCTCCGGGAATGGAAGATGCTGTAATTAATTTTAAGCATGAACAGTTTTTTGCTCTTGACATTAACAGTGGTTTTGAAAATTATCCCGGATTCAAGAATGTCGATCTTATCAGCGATTTTTTAAATAAAATTAATAAAGCGCTCAGCGAACAAAACCCCGATTGGTAACCCACTAACCCACT
>JAHDHW010000313.1 GCA_020631105.1 Saprospiraceae bacterium
ATATTTCATAAATTTAAGCTTCACAAAACACAAAAAGATACTATGATCAGATCAATCATCAAACTTGGATTATTTCTTTTAGTAGGTGTAGTTGCCTACAACTACTTTCTTGGAGATGAAGCTGAAAAAGAACAAGCGAAGAATATCGTAAAAGGAACCGGTAAGGTTATTGGCCAGGGAGTTGGCATTCTTAAAGATGAATACCAAAAGTTTAGAGACGGTAAATATGATCGTGCGCTAGATAAAATTGGTAATCTATTAGCAAAGGCTAAAGATAAAGGCGGTGAGTATGTAGATGAAATTAAAGACTGGGAAGCTGCTCGTAAAGAATGGACAGAGAAAAAAGAAGAACTCTTAGAATACATTGAGAGTCATCCTGATGAAGATAGTGCTGAAGTCAAGGATAAGCTAAAAGAACTAGAGAAAGAAGGAAAAATTCTTGAGAAGGAAGGCGAAGCCTTGAAAGAGAAAGTAGAACAGTAAGTCTCGGAACTAGATACTCCTCTTCCGCTATCATTGTCTGGAAAATTAATCATAAAGGTAAATGAACTACACTCCAATTAGAAGATTTATTTTCATATGGACCATTACCATTGTGTCTACCTTTAACTTATGTGCCCAGACCTCTATTAACATCCCTGGATCGAAGGTAAACTTTGACCTAATCTTAATAGCAGGAGGAAACCATAATATCGGAAGTACTGAGGTCCAATTAGATAGTTTTTGGATTGGAAAGCATGAGGTCACTTTTGATGAATACATCCTTTTCCAGGATTTACAATGGGACACAGATGCAGCAAGTGAGCACATCAAATATAAGGCGGATGCCGTCACGCGTCCTTCCCCGCCTTACGAAGATTTCACCAAAGGTATGGGAAGAGAAGGTGGTTTTCCGGTTGTCAGTGTAACACAGCAAGCCGCGCTTTCTTATTGCCATTGGCTTTATCAAAAGACTGGTATTTTCTACAGACTTCCTACTGAGGCAGAATGGGAATATGCTTGTCTTAGCGGAGAGACTGATAGATCTGATGAAGATGAACTGGAAGAAGTCGCCTGGTTCTATGAAAATAGTTTCGAGAAATTTCAAAAGACCGGAGAGAAGGAAGCTAACGAATTGGGCATTCATGATATGCTGGGCAATATCGCTGAATGGACCGCAGATTATTATCTGGACGATGACAAGTATCAATCTTTTCTAAAAGATAGTACTGCTGTCAATCCCTGGGTAGTTCCTCCCTATCGTCATTCCCGTACGGTCAAAGGAGGTTCTTACGATGACAGTCCGGAAGATTGCACCTGTCAATCACGACTTAAGTCCAGAGCACGCTGGCAGGCACGTGACCCACAGATCCCCAGAAGTAAATGGTGGAATACGGATGCCCCTTTTGTTGGATTTAGAATCGTTCGTCCAGTACATCAACCTGATGCAAAAGCAATTGCTGAATACTTTGACCTCGCAATCAAATATTAATCAAAATATCACTTACCAAATAGAGCAAAATGAAAAAGAAAAAAGCATCCTCCGGATTTAATCGAAGAAACTTTATGAAGAGTACCGGACTCGCAGCCGGTGGTCTGATGATGAGCCCGCTCACTTTAAGTGGCGCTTACATTGATGGCAGCGATATCATTAAAGTTGGATTGGTCGGCTGTGGCGGGCGAGGCACTGGTGCAGCAGTACAAGCGCTTTCGGTAAAAGAAAATACCCGCTTAGTTGCAATGTGTGATGCTTTTCGTGATAATCTTGATGAGTGTTATAGTAAATTAACCGATCCGGAATTTAGAGATTGGTCAGGAGAAGAGCCGGTCAATGTAAAGGATCGGGTCGATGTAACAGAAGAAACCAAGTTTGATGGCTTCGAAGGGTATAAGCAAGTCATTGACCTTTGTGATGTCGTGATCCTCACGACTCCACCTGCGTTTCGACCAATGCACTTTGAATATGCGATCAATGCTGGCAAGCATGTTTTTATGGAAAAGCCCGTTGCTACCGATGCGATTGGCATACGGAAGGTTTTAGAGGTTGCTGAACTAGCGAAAAAGAAAAAACTAAACGTGGTCGTAGGTTTACAGCGACATTATCAAAAGATGTATCGGGAATGGGTAGAGATGCTACAGAATGGCGTCATTGGTGATATCGTTACTTCTCATGTTTACTGGAATAGTGATGGTGTTTGGGTCCGGCCTCGGGAGAAGAAGCAAACAGAAATGGAATACCAAATGCGAAATTGGTATTATTTTAACTGGCTCTGTGGAGATCATATTACGGAGCAACATATTCATAATCTGGATGTCAGCAACTGGGTAAAAAATGCCTATCCGGTTAAAGCGAGTGGCATGGGTGGCCGACAGGTCCGTAACGGAAAAGACCACGGTCAGATTTTCGATCATCATTTCGTGGAATTCGAATATGCGGACGGCTCAAAAATGTTCTCACAATGCCGACACATCAAAGGTTGCACTCCTCGTGTTTCGGAAGCATTCCAAGGCACCAGTGGCTCCGCTCCGGAACCCGGCGTCATACTGACTAAGTCAGGTTATCGCGTGATGAAGTATAATGACAAAAAAGATCCAAACCCTTACCAGGTAGAACATGATGAATTGTTCAAAGCCGTAGCCAAAGGAGATTACAAATTTGCAGATGCAGAAAATGGCGCAAAAAGCACCATGACTTCACTGCTTGGACGAGCAGCAACATACTCCGGCAAAGTGGTTAGCTGGGATGATGCTATTAATTCAAACATTAGCCTCATGCCTAAAGTCTACGCCTGGGATGCAGATCCACCAGTGATGCCGGACAAACATGGAAATTATCCAATTCCAATCCCCGGAACCTCAATCGTGATCTAATA
>JAHDHW010000115.1 GCA_020631105.1 Saprospiraceae bacterium
AGGGGAGCAGTGTAACAGGTGGAGTTAAAATTAATTTACTTTAAGAAATGATAGATCTGCTTAAAAAATGGTTGAATGGTACGGCGAATGCTGCTGATGAGCAGGCGCTGGATCGAGCGGCTTCTAAAGATGCCTTTCTGGGGGATGCTTTAGAGGGTTACCGCTCTATGCCGGATGCAGATCATGAAGCGAATATAGCAAAGCTTAAAGCGCAACTTCGGGGACAAAATAATAAGCGTAGGGTTGGAGTGGTTTGGTGGAGAATGGCGGCTGCGGCCGCTATGGTTGGAGTGGTGGTGACTTGGTTCTTTATTAGTCAACAGAGTCCGACAACAGAAATCGCAAGTAATGCTACGCCTACTGAAAAGTTAGAAGATGAAGCATTAAATAAGGCTCAGTCTCCTTTGCCGCAGGCTACTGATGTATTAGTAGAGGAGCGCGAATTAGTTGTACAGGAATCTGAGCCTCCGCTTAGTAGTGAGCTAAGTCAATCAGCGGAGAACGAAGTGATCGGCGAATCAAAAAAAGATAAACCTCAAGTAAAAAACCAAGCACCGCTGGCTTATGAAGCTTCAGTAAATGAGCAAGTAGCAGATGTTGAAGTTGCGGAAGACGAAGCTATTGCGCCACCGGTTATCGCTAGTTCTGCCACTACGGTAATCACGGACACCGGGGCGCTTGAAGCGGCAGAGGTTGCTTATAATGATGCCTTGATAGATTCCTCTGATATTGTTGTGCTGGATGCTGTTGAGGTAGAAGCAGATGTAGCATATCAGGTTAAAGAAAAAGCAGAAGTAGTGGTGGAAGAAGAAGCACCAAAAGCTTTTGATGCTCCCGTAGCTAAGAAGCGGAAACGGGCTCAGACTTCCGCTAGTTCTACGCAGAGTAAGGTGCGTCCAGAACAAGAGGTATTGACTTTGCGGGGAAAAATTTTGGATGGAGAATCCGAAGAAGAGTTGATAGGCGCTAATGTAATTATTCAGGGAACGAATGATGGAACCATTACGGATTTTGATGGCGCTTTTGAATTGCAATCTTCGAAACCATTACCCTGGAGGCTGGAAATCTCCTACACTGGTTATACTAGTCAGGAGGCTTTGGTCGAAAGTGTCGGCGATGAATTAGTATTAAGGTTAGAAGATGGAGGTGCGCTCTTGGAAGAAGTTGTTGTAACAGGTTATAGCGGAAGGCCACAAGTCGCGCCTATTGACCCGCGGCCAAAAGGCGGCTGGAAGAAGTTTAATAAATATATTGATGAAAATATTCAGTACCCTTCAAGCGCTAGAATTAACCGCATTGAAGGGACGGTGAAAGTCTCTTTCTATATCAATGGTAAAGGTCGACCCGAACAGATTAAAATTGTAGAATCTCTCTGTGACCCTTGTGATCTGGAGGCAATTCGCTTAGTGGAAGAGGGGCCCAAATGGCGACCACGAAAACGAAATACAATCGCTTCTATTAAATTCGAGTTATAGGCTTTTCAATTCTGATGCTAAATTGCTTTTCGCCTGCAACTCAAATCTCTCTGAAAAATAGTCGGTCTTGAATAGTTGTTCCTGATCAAGAAAATGCTTTAAGACTTTTTTGCGACCACGTCGGTATAAGAAACCCGGTACAACTTTATATTCTCTTCTTACTTGTTGGGTATACTTAAGATAATCCTGCCAGGGTCGGCCGAGTATTGATAGGTCCATGTCCAATAAATAGGCGTTGTCGGATTGGTCGGCTGCGTTTTTCCAGTCCAAGGTATGATGAGATTTAGTAGAGACAATGAGCTTGTGTACTTTTTGTAGGAAGTCTACTGGAAAACTAAAATGTTTTAGCCTTGACAGTGCCAGGTCAGCACTCTTTTCTTCGTTATCTTTTGCCAAGGGATTATAAATAATATCGTGATACCAAATTGCCAGATATAAAGCAGGTAAATCAAAAAGTGACGTCTTTACCTGTTCCATCAATTGGAAAAGATCATTGATATGCTGCAGATTATGGTAGGCACGATGCGCTTGCGTGTAATGTTCCGAGATCTCGTCCCATAATTCGCTACTTGCTTCTGATTTGATGTTAAGCAATTCGCAGTGTTTCTGCCACAGCTTTTTTAATAGTATTTCCATTATTTATTCAAACAACCCAAACTGTAAAAAGTATAAAACTATTTTTTTCTGAAGTGTGATCTAAGGTCAGAACGAGAGGCGAGTTTGATCTCAGCCAGTTGCATAGGAGTAAAACTAAACTCTTTCAGATAACAGGGTTTATAGTAGGACATATAATTATTAATCAAAGGCTGGTAAAGGCCACCATGAATTCTATCCCGATTACCAATCATCTCACAGGTAGAGTAATTGACATATACTTCGTATAGTGTACCAGGGTCAGCTGGTGTATCGCAAATACGATCACCCGTGTCTGCGCAACCTTCTCCGCTGATTAAATCTTTGCCGAAGGGCAACTCCTCGAAGGTGTGATAAAGTCCAAAGAAATGTCCAAACTCATGAATAATGATTTTGTAATCCCCGATATCAAATTTGCTGATCACGATATTGCTCGTTCGATTAGATAAAATGTAGGAAAAGCCACCCGTCCTCCCGCAACTAATTCGCCCATTGCTTTCCTCACAGAGGTCTGTGTCATAGTCAAAGAAGTAAAGACTGATCGTGTCTTTTAAATCATAATGATCGGAAAAAGCATCATAAGCTTCATAAGCATTTCGTTGGAGCAAACTTATGTTTAAAGGGGATTCAATGTAATCGACCTTTGCGATGTAGAATTGGATATCGGCATCTATAAAAGCATCGTTTAAAATGTCTATGGAAGATTTGATATCTTCTTCTGTTGTTTTTGGACGATCAATGTCTAATTCGATAAGTCCAATTCGCAAAGGGAAGTAAAATATAGAAGAGTCCGACATCATCTCTTTCATCATTTCTTCATCTTCCATTTGCTCATGAATTTTTGTGGTGTTTTGGGTCTCATCACCGGCGAGATCACATTCAGAGAGGCATGGATCATTAGAAGAGATCGTATGTTTATTAGAACGGCAAGCGAGTAGAAGCAATAAAAACGTGATGAGTAGAAATCGCATGATTTGGCTGGTTGAGGCGAATGAAAGTTTTGATTAACCAAATTACGAAACTTCGCACAAAAAAAGCTTGCTTCATCGTTGTAAAGCAAGCTTCATGACTTGTTTAAAATCGTTTTTTTGGGACGGCCCTGAATGCTATCTTTATGCTTCTTCATCGGGGGGTATTCAGTTAATCCCGGTAACAAGTCTTAATAAGGGGATTTGCTTTTAGTATTTGACAGTAGCATTTTAATATCCTTTATGCAAATCCAATCTGAATATTAAAATTCGAATACATATATAAAAATCAAAAAGTGTACCAAGGATTGATCGTCTAAGTAGCTTTAGGTTCTGTTAACAAGTGTCAACAGACCGTAATAGTCTCGTTATTTTTACAAAATGGCCACAATATTTCCGTACTTTGCGGCCGTTTTGGTCATTTATTTTCAAATCAAATCAAAGGATGAAAAAAATAATATACTTTTTACCGGTTCTACTTTTGGCTCTTGCATGTACCCCAAAAGTTAAGCCTGTCGAACAAGCTGTCGTAACGCCAGTGATTGAAGAGCTTAAGCTGGCTACTTTTTATGACTCTGTTTCCTATTATTTAGGGTCTAATAGTGCACAACAATTAAAAAACGGAATACCAAAGAGCTTTACCTTCAATACAGATTTGTATCAGGATGGTTTAAAAGATGGATTTGAGGACAAAGGAATGATCTCAGAAGAGGATGGAAGTGCATTAATAACCCGATTTCAAACTGAAATGCAAGCAGCTGCTAAGGCTGAACAAGAAGCTGCAGCAGCAGAAGCTAAAAAGGCAGGAGAAGCATTTTTAACTGACAATGCTGCGAAAGAGGGCGTAATGACTACCGATTCTGGGCTACAGTATAAAATATTACAAGAAGGAACAGGAGCAAGTCCGACCGCTAGTGACCGCGTTAAGGTACACTATGAAGGACGCTTAATTGACGGAACTGTTTTCGATAGTTCTATCAAAAGAGGTGAGCCCGTTGATTTTGGTGTTGGTCAGGTGATTTCTGGTTGGACAGAGGGTTTACAATTGATGAAAGAGGGGGCAAAATACCAGTTTTTTATCCCTGCAAAATTGGCTTATGGAGAACGTGGTGCCGGAGGCAAAATTGGCCCTGGTGCAACCTTGATTTTTGATGTAGAACTAATAGAAGTGCTTAAATAATATTAAATCATAATCATACAATAAAAATTCATGAAGAATCTTATTTATTTGCTACCCCTTGTTGCCTTATTTTGGGCTTGTAACGGAGGTGGCGGATCAGTTGGGAATAGTTATGGCGGAGCAGTATCACTGAACTCTTTTACCGATTCAGCTTCATATGCTCAAGGCCTGATGATGGCTCAACAGCTAAAGACATTCCAGGAAGATGGTGCAGAACCTGTTATTAATGCTAATGCAATGGCTGCCGGATTAGATGCGGGCTTTTCTGATGGAGAAGCATTATTTACAGAAGAAGAATTACGGCCTATTTTGACTAAATGGCAAATGAACTTACAGCAGGCTTCTATGGCTAAGGCTAAAGCGGAAGGTGCCGTTAATCGTCAAAAGGGAGCAGCTTTTATTGCTGAGAACGCAAGTAAAGAAGGCGTAAAAACAACGCCTAGCGGATTACAATATATCGTAGTTCGTGAAGGAAACGGAGCGAGTCCAACGCCTGCAGATCAAGTTCAGGTAAACTACGAAGGCCGTCTGATAGATGGTAAAGTCTTCGATAGCTCTTACGAGCGAGGTGCGCCAGCTACTTTTGGTGTGACTCAGGTAATTCCTGGTTGGACAGAAGGCTTGCAATTAATGAAAGAAGGCTCTAAATACCAGTTTTTCATTCCTGCTGACTTAGCTTATGGAGATCAGGGACCACCGGACATCGGAGCTGGTCAAACACTCATCTTTGACGTTGAGTTGTTAAAAGTTAATCCATAGCCTGACTTTGGATAAATAACAAAAGGGTTAAGAAGGTCAAACGACTTTCTTAACCTTTTGTCATTTAAAGGGGCTTATCCTTTTTTATCTTTCTTGGCCTCTGCTGTTTTCTGGCAAGGCTGATTACAAGATTTTTTAGCTTCTTTTGCTTCTTCTAAACCAACTAAACGAACTGGGCTGATTGGGCTTTGTTCTGCTGATTTAGCAGTACAAGGCTTATTACAAGTTGCCTTTTTCTCTGGCGATTGGTTAACAACTGCTACTGCGTTTGCGTTTTTGTTTGTTGCTGCAGTTTTGGTACCACAGATTTTTTGACAGGCAGCGATTTGCTCCGGTGTACAATTCGCCGGGTTACAATCTACCATTTTCTTACATTCGGTCTTTTTCGTAGCGTCTGCAGTGGTTTGCGCTTGAAGATTTGTGCTAACTCCTAAGCCAAGGATCATAAATACTACTAGAAATACATTTTTCATATGTCTTAAATTTGTTGTTTCACTCAGAACCGCTGAGCTACCGGTAGGATTTAAAAAGTATGATACAAAGTTAATGCTAAGTAATGCTTCCAGCTGTTGAGCACATGTTATTCACTTGTTAACGAGCTGTTAATCGATGGATTCATCGCATAATAATGTGTTTTTTTGTAGTATATAAGATTATGATTGACCTAGGTATAACAAATGGATATTTTCTATGGTAAGTTAATATCTTAGGTATGATCAAAGAATAAGTAATAACTTATGACCATGAATCGAACAAATATTGTGATTGGAGCCTCTTCACTTGCACTTATTGCGCTGATAGCGTTTCAGGTGAAATGGATGTCTGATTCTCGTCAATTAATCGAAGAACAGTTCAATCAAAAGGTCAATATGGCGATGGGTTACGCTGTTGATTTACTCGGAGAAGAGCAGTTTATTGCTTCTTGTAAACCCACTGGAGAGGCTTGCTTACCTGCAAATACAGAGTCTTGTGTTGTGCCAGGTACCGAAAACACCTTTCAGGTTACTACAAAAAATGGCGCTAGTCCGGAGTCAATAGTCCGGGCATTAGGTATCGCAATGGAACGTTATCAGATCAAAATGAAGTATGATATTTCCTTGTCTTCTTCTCCCAATAATATCCTGCAAACCAACCTGTCCCAGTATGCTTGCCGGCTTAACCCATTGAAAGAAAATGATAGTGAATTATTGGTGGTGAGTTTTCCGGGAAGAGAAGAGTATGTATATGGGAAGATGAAATTTATGTTAATTGCTTCTTTCATCATTCTGGCTTTTATTACCTCTGTTTTCGTTTTGGCGAATTACATTTTGCTTCGACAGAAGCGGATTCAACAAATGAATAAAGCTTTCTTTAGTAATATGGCTCATGAGTTTCGAACACCTCTGGCCAATATTAATCTGGCGAATAATCTGATTCGTAAAGTAGATGACCCTGGTAAAAGGGAAAAGTATTCAAGTGTCGTCAAGGAAGAAACGAAAAAACTCTCTGGTCAGATTGATCGGATTTTACAACTCTCAAAACTAGAAAACGGGGAGTATCAATTGCAGAAAGAACAGATTTGTGTGCGATCTTTGTTGCAGTCCGTAATTGATGATATGGACTTGCAGATTAAATCTAAAGATGCAAAAGTCGCGCTTCATGTAGATCAGAATTTGGGGCAGATTGCCGGAGATAAATTTCATTTGAATAATGCCTTTCGCAATTTGTTAGAGAATGCACTTAAATATTCAATCGAAAAACCAGAGATAAAAGTAAGTGTCCGCCCGGAGAGGGAAGGAATATTAATTCAATTTGAGGATAACGGAATCGGAATAGCGAAAAAAGATCAGTCGGAGATATTCGAGAAATATTATAGGGTGGATCAAGGGAATATCCATGACCGAAAGGGATTTGGACTGGGACTCGCTTATGTCAAAATGATCTTTGACCGTCATCAAGGCGTTATTAATATTTTTAGTGAGTTACATAAAGGGACTCGTTTTGATTTATTCCTCCCGGCAAAATAATTTAACTATGCAAAACATTTTAATCGTCGAAGATGACATTCATCTTGGCTTTTTGCTGATGGAATTTCTCGAGCAAGAGAACTATCAGGTGAAGTTATGTAGAGATGGAGAATCGGGTTTTAATAGTTTCAAAAAAGGAAAATTTGATATCTGTATCCTTGACGTCATGCTTCCGGAGATGGATGGATTTACCTTAGCCCGCCGATTAAAAAATGTTGATGCTAATGTTCCTTTTTTATTTTTGACGGCGCGCTCCATGAAAGAGGATAAGCTTAATGGATTTTCTTGTGGTGCGGAAGATTATATCACCAAACCTTTTGATGAAGAAGAGCTCCTTTGTCGTATAAAAGTTATTCTAAGGCGGCAAGCAAACGCTGAACGGCCTCCGGCCCCAACTCATTTTCATATCGGGGCTTATCAATTCAATTATAATCGACGGGAGCTTTGTTATCAAGGTAATGCCATCCGGGTGACCGAGAAAGAAAGCGAGGTCCTTCGTTTATTATGTCTTAATAAAAATCAAATTCTGAAACGCGAAGAAGCCGTTCAGAAAATCTATGGCAAAAAGGATTATTTCCTTGGCCGTTCCTTCGATGTCTTTATCTCACGCATCCGCAAGCTTCTACAAAATGATCCCAATATCTCTATTGACAATGTCTTTAAAGTAGGCTTTATTCTCAATGTCGAAGAGAAAGTTTCTTAAAATTTACCTGCTATTTTCCCTACACTTTGATAAAGATCTTTTTCTTGTAAAGGAAATACGAAGGAATAAAAATGATCCCTACATAAAACAAGGCGTAAAGAAAAGAAGCTAATTTGGCTTCCATCCCCATCCCGGTCATCGTATCAATAAAAGCTGTATTCAAGCCACTATAAAATACAAATCCCAGCATCCCCGATAAAACGTATGCAGTAATCGAATTCGCACCAAAGACTCTTCCGACGGTCGTCCACGAAGTTTTGCCCATGACATCAATGAGTAGGATAAAGGCCGCAAAAACCATTGCGGCAAGTCCTGCGGTATGCAGCACAAAACTACTGGACCATAGATTTTTGTTAAAAGGGAAGAACCACTTCCATACGCCTCCCAGGGTGTACATCAGTATCCCAAAGAAAAAGATATAGGTGATTTTTTTATAGACGTCATCCACCGTTAATATAATTCGACCGATCAGCATTCCTAATATTCCGGTACCAATAGAAGGTAAGGTACTTAGTAAACCTTCCGGGTCCCAGGTGTATTGCCACATTCGCCAGGGGATCACTCTACGGTCTACCCAGGCTTCCAGATTAGTACCCGGTTCAAGGTTTGCAGCAATATAGCCAGAGGATACTTTTTCGATAGCTCCAATGTCAATCATTCCTGAAGACGTTTTTACCTGGCCGGTATCCAGCGCTAGCTGTACGACCTCATCGATTGGGATCGGGATCAGAACCATTGCTAACCAATAACCGACCAGTAGGGTGATTGCAATTCTGAGCTGGGTTTTCCAACCCGTGTATATAAATAATAATGCACAGGCAACAAATACCAGCGCAATTCTTTGCAGCACTCCAGGGATACGCATTCGCTCTAAGCCACCCTCCGGAAACCACCAAATGCCGATCACCAGCATCACCAATCCAATACCTAACTGTATACGCCATCGATCACTATAAAAGAGAAAACTTATCACCAGTCCCAGCACCAGAAACTTTTGTAGAATCGCTAGCACCGAATGCTCCGAATAGTCAAGCATTCCCTTTAGCCACAAAAACATGCCCAGTAAAAAGATAATTGCTCCCCGCTTTAAAAGCTTTTGAATCATCAAACCTCGGTCAAGCCCGGCACTCATTTGCTTGGTATAGGACAAGGCAATCGACACGCCTACAATAAAAAGGAAAAACGGAAAGACATAGTCTGTCGGTGTGATCCCGTGCCAGTCAGCGTGGAGGAGTGGACCGTAAACATGGGACCAACTGCCAGGGGTGTTGACAATGATCATTCCGGCAATGGTGAAACCTCGAAAAGCGTCCAGGGAAATAAGGCGTTTGTTGGTTTGCATAATGTTTGCTTAAGTTGGTTAGGTAATGCTCTTGTTGATTCCCTACTGTTCTTTTAGTCTCGGCGTCAAGTAAAGCGTATGCTCCTCTACGGAGCTTAATTAGGAACCTCTTTCGTTTTGTCCGCATCATAAGTAGAAGTCAAGCCTGATCGACCTCGTGTATCAAATACTTTTGCAATAATTGTCCCGCCTGTATATTCCACTGGCCCTTCATAAATTTTTGATTCAGCACTTGGATCACTTCCGTCCATGGTATATCGGATAGTCATTCCTGGAAAAGCGCTATTCATTTTGAGCTGCCCCTTTTCAATAAGAATCCCCGGCTTTGGAAGGTGGTAGTTATAACCTTCGTTCATCTTGTCCAGGTTCGGGAAGTGGGTCTGGCTTAAGGTATTTGCTAAGCTGTTCCAGTCTGCATCAAGTGCAGTGTTTCTACTGGTTTTATCATCGATGGCTGCCCACTTGGGTTGCCCTTCCCAGGCACGTTGCGCAAATCCAAATAACTTAGGTAGGATATAATTCTCAAACATACTCCGGCCTTTGACCGTTTCACTCCAGAGCTGAGATTGTAAGCCAGCGATATTGTTTAAGCCAGTAGGGCTGGCGCGTTCCATATCTTTAAAATCAACTTCCGGATCGAATTTTTTACCCAGAGCACTTTCCGTAGTTGACAAGAATAAATCTTTTGGAATAAAACTAAAAGCCGTTTTAGTATTGACTAATCCTCCCCAGTATAGCCCAGGCTCCCGCGGGTCTTTGTCATAAGCCAGGTCAAAATAAAAATTAGTCACATTGCAAAGGATGATTTTGTATCCTCGGTTTGCAATTCTGTAACCAAGGTCCTGTTGCCCCCATAAATTATTCCAGATGTATGGGTAAACTTTACGATCTGTAAATTGGGGATTCGTAAACCATTTCCCTTTATCATCATAAGCCATGACGGCTTCTTCCCATCCACCGATACGCGTGATCCCTTTGCTTAAGAGCATTTGTGTAACCTGATCAAAAAAGTAGGCTTGTAGATTTCTATAATTCGAAATCTCCGGATGATCCTTTCGAAACTCATCGCAAATCGGAGAAGCCGTCCATGACCCGGCTGGTACTTCATCTCCTCCTGTATGCCACATGTAAACCGGTACTTCTGCTTCCTCATACATTTTGAGGATATCATCGGTAACGTATTCGTAAAAATCATACAAAGAAGGTCGACAAACACAGGTAATGTTATCCTTAAAATGCTGTGCGGATAAATATTCTGATTTATCATCCGGATCAATCAAGCGAAAGCGTTCTGCTTCTGCTTTATTTCCCTCTGCCATTAGTCGGTCATAGCGATTCTCCATGGAGATGATAGCTGCTCGGGCATGCCCGGGGAAATTGACCATTGGAATAATATTTACATGGCGATCATAAGCATACCGGATTAAATCCTTAAACTCTTCACGAGTATAATATCCACTTCCGGTCGGACTATCCAGAAATGGTCCTGAACCATATGAAGGGAAAAGATGCTTGTTTTTATCTGTGATGTGTCCTCGTTTTGACCCGACATCGGTCAATTCTGGCAGACCATCAATGGCTAGTCGCCAGCCTTCATCTTCTGTTAAGCCAAGGACTACTTTATTGACTTTATATTTCGAAAGGACATCGATCATCCGTTTGAGAGTAGCAGTACTTTGGAAGTTTCTACCCATGTCCAAGTGAATTCCGCGGTAAGCATATGCTGGTTTGTCCTGAATGTTTACAAGCGGAGCACTGAATTGATTGTCTTTTTGCTCAATAAGTTGGAGGAGGGTTTGGGTACCATAGAAAACACCCGCTGCATCCGCTCCGCTTATCTCGATTTTATTATTTTCTATTCGCAGGCGATAACTTTCCGCTGATCCAACGGACGCATCTATTTTGAGTTGTACCATTCCTTCGTCACTACCCTTCGTGCCATTTATCCCGATTTCTCTCGATAGGCTTGCAATTAGAAGATCTGCTTCGGTTTCCAGACCGTCGGCAAATTGAATACTAAGCTCAGCAGGGATTTCCAGCGAAGCCCCTTGCGTTTTCTCCATAGATTTGACCGATGGAATAACAGGGTAGTGTTGTTCTTTTGGAAGGACGGACAGCTTTTCGTTTTCACGATATAGATATTCGGCCGTAGGTATTGGGTGCTCGTCCGCCGCTGATCTGTTGATTTGCTCTGGCTCGGTAAAAGGAGCAATTTCAAAATCAGTTAAAGCTTGAATTTGTTCTTGTTCTCCCGGGTTAAAGACAGCATATACTCCTAATGGGGCATCGCATTCTTTGATCAACCAAACGGCTCCGATCAAAGTAATTTCAGCGGATGCCTTTGGCGCCAGCGAAAAATTATTATTAGGAGACATTCGGTAATAATCACCATTGATATGCTCTATCGTGACGTTAGCTTCTTTGTTTATTTCAATTACACCCCTTGGAGATTGGTTCCAGTAGAGTGCCCAATTATTGGTCAGGGTTTCACTACCTGAATTGGTTAAGGTAAAGGTTGCCTGATGTACATCGGTACCGTCGCGATTGAAGTTTTTGTCCAACTTCCATTTTCCTTTTAACGCTAGTTTAGTACCGGGATCGTTTTCAGTGGTACAGGATAAAGAAACTAATAGGCTCATAGTAAGCAGTAGAAGAAGAGGTGATTTCATTGGTTACTCGTTTTGCTACCAATTTAATAAAAAGCGTTTGGAAATTTATCGATTTTAATTGCTTTATCAATAGTGGTAAAAAACTAGCCATTTGAAGAGGAGGAATAGTTAGATCTGAAAAATATATTGGCGGAAGGTAGAACCTAGGTTTTGTTGAATCAAAACTTAGGTAAAATATTCAATGTGCAGCGTTGCGACCAATAAAAACGGCCGCTATTCGAGGAATGCGGCCGTATGATTTGATTTGGTTCTTTACTATAATAAGTAATAAATGGCTAACTTATCTAGCATTGGATAATTTGAAGTAGATAGTATTTTTTTTGCCCATTTGGATTTCAGTTAATGAATGACCTAGCTCTTTGATTTTAAATTCTTGAGCGAGGATTTCGGATTCAGCGCGCCTGGCATTTTTATAATCTCTGGCTTTCACAAACTGTTCGATTTCATTAAACTGCTGTTGTAAAAAATCAGTGAGTTGTTGAGAAATCACTTTTGCTTTAAACCAATTTTCAAGCGGTTTGATTGCTTGCAACTCAATTTTGTTTTGTGCTGTTTTGCACTGAATAGTGTATGCCTTAGTGTTGTCAAATGTCATGGTGCTGCTGCTTGATGGATGATAATTAAATCGTGATAAACGTAAAATTAAGACTTAGTGTTACACCTGTAAAAGTAGTTTGTTGTAAAAGTTAAATTGACAGCGGGTGAGGATTGAGAAAGGTTTATAGCGAGTGGTATGTCTGAGGGAGGGAACGGTCGATTTTTGTGGTTATCGGCACGATAAGGTTAATCAATACGGTAAGTTTTATTTACGCAAAAAGTAAAAAAATGTCATTGTTAAAGGCCTTAGTAAATTCTGATGATTTCGCCTTGTGCTCGACCTAAAACACTACGCAAATAAGCGTTGGTTACTTTTTGCATAGGGATGGGATTGTGCCCTGGAAAATAAGACTCATATTTGGCGACTGCCGGTTCAACTAAACCGGAGGAAACGACATTTATTCTTTGCTGTTTTGGCATTTCTAAAGCAGCAGCTTTTACAAAGCTGTGGATCGCTCCGTTAACCATAGCAGCGCTAGTGGTCATTACGACAGGATCATCAGCGAGTATACCTGTAGTCAAAGTAAAAGAAGCACCATCGGCAAGGTATTCCTTTCCGATTCTGACCAGATTTACCTGGCCCATCAATTTACTTTTGATCCCTATGTAATAGTCTTCTTCGGAGAGTTGATCAAAGTAATCCCATTTGGCTTCTCCCGCGATACAAACAACAGCGTCTAATGGGGGCAAAGATTCATACATGGCTTTAATCTGAGCAGTATCGCTAATATCAATTTGTACATCTCCGGAGCTTCTGCCACCAATAAATACTTCGTGATCTTTTTTTAAACGTTCGGTAATGAATTTACCAATTGTACCATTTCCGCCAATGATTAGAATCTTCATAATGTTTGTTTATCTGTTACGCCAATGATTAGAATGGTGTTTGATATCTTTTACTCGTTGCTGTCCTTCTTCCAATACCTTAATGGCTAAAAGCGCAGCAAGCTCTGCCTCAGTTTCTTTACCGAAGGCCAGTTCGTCCGGTTTGAAATGTTGTTTTACAAAATGAGTATTGAAGTTTCCGCTTAAAAAAGCATCATGATCCATAACGAATCTACCAAAAGGCAGGGTAGTAGCGAGGCCTTCAATATGATAATCAGCAATAGCCTGCTTCATTTTTTCAATCGCTAATGCTCGTGAAGGGGCATAAGTAATCAACTTAGCAATCATTGGATCATAATAGATTGGAATATCCATTCCCTCTTTGAAACCATCATCAACCCGGATTCCTTCTCCTACTGGTATTTGATACCGTTCGAGTGTACCCACACTAGGCAGGAAATTATTCACGGGGTCTTCGGCATAGACACGAAGTTCAACTGCATGTCCTTCTATTTTTAAATCTTCCTGAGTAAAGCTCAGTTGTTCGCCCCTGGCAACTTTTATTTGTTGTTCTACCAGATCGACGCCAGTGATTAACTCTGTGACCGGATGTTCTACCTGTAGGCGGGTATTCATTTCAAGGAAATAGAAATTGAGTTGATCGTCAATCAGGAATTCTACTGTTCCGGCGCCTTCATATTTTGCAGCTACGGCTACTTTGACGGCTGCTTCACCCATTGCTTTTCGAACTTCAGGCGTAAGAACAGCAGATGGAGCTTCCTCAACCACTTTTTGATGTCGTCGTTGAATACTACATTCTCTTTCGAACAAGTGAACCGTGTTGCCATGACGGTCAGCCAGAACCTGAATCTCAATATGGCGTGGAGAGGCAATATATTTTTCAATGAATACAGAACCATCGCCAAAGGCAGATTTTGCTTCGCTAATGGCTCGAGCCATTTGCTCTGCCAGTTCTTCTTCTTTTTCAACGATTCGCATTCCTTTTCCTCCACCTCCGGCAGAAGCTTTGATGAGGATTGGAAAGCCAATATCGTTGGCAATTTCTATCGCCAAATCTACATCCTCTATTGCCCGGTCAATACCCGGAACCATAGGAATCCCATAATCCTTTACGGCCTCTTTAGCAGCAAGTTTACTTCCCATGACTTCTATAGAAAATGGAGAAGGGCCTATGAAAGTGATACCTGCGTCAGTCACTTTTTTGGCAAAGACGGCATTCTCACTTAAGAATCCATACCCCGGATGTATACCATCAACTGCATGTGCTTTTGCAATTTCAATGATTTTATCCATTTTTAAATAGGATTCGTTACTAGGAGCGGGCCCAACACAGAATGCCTGGTCGGCAAATTGGACATGAGGAGCATGACGATCTGCTTCAGAATAAATGGCGACTGTTTTGATGCCCATCTTGCGGGCAGTTCGCATTACTCGTAAAGCAATTTCTCCTCTATTGGCGATTAAAATTTTTTGCATTTGGTAGAACTTCAATTAGGCTGCAAAGATGCTAAAAAATGTGCAGATGGGAAGGGTAATCTACTGAACTTATTAATAGTTTGTAGAGTATCTACTGCTGGATAAAACTGAAAATATTGGTCGATAAAATTGGATGAGAATTCCTTTAAAGGGTCAATAATGCAAGGATACAACAAACAAAAGCCATAAATTCGAAGACAATCCTTCCCCAATGCCAATTTCCCCATGTGTTTATGGCTGCGGGTAGTTCATCATAGGGGATACTTGCATCAGCGAATTGTTGATTCGCTTTTTTGAAGAACAGAAAATAGCTTGAAAAAAATAATATGGTAAATAATCCTGTCAGGTAAAAGAAAAGCGGATTCTGAACATTTATTAACAAACTATATCCAACAGTGATCAGCGGAATGATGGTTGCTAGAATGGTTAAAGGAGCGAAAAATTGATAAATTTTCTTTCCGTAGGTTTTATGTAGTTCATAGAATTCTTTTGCTGGGAGGGCTTTCCAATAGGGAACAAAGAGGGCGCCTTCTGCAATTTGAGCCCCTAAGAAAATGCCTAAGATTCCAGTCGATAAAGCCATTAATACCTCAAGTAACATTGTAGTATGATTTTATTAATTAATACTACAAAGTTAGCTTGGAATAAAACCAATGTCATTTACATATGTAAAGAAAGGAAGTTATTTCTTTGATAGCTTTTTTCTTACCCTACTAAGCTGAGTCGCACTAATACCCAGGTAAGAAGCAATATGGTACTGAGGGATTTTCATTTCAAGGTCGGGAAAAGTTTCTCTTAGGATCAGGTACCTTTTTTCGGCATCTAATAATGCCATTTCGAGTTCTTTCTTTTCTTTTTCGAGAAAGTAGTATTCTGCTATTTTTCGGCCTAGTCTTTCTACATCATGGAATTTCTCATACAAAGCATCAACCTCACTAAATGGCGCAGTCCAGATTTTACAATCGGTTAATGTCTTTTGGGCAATTCTATTTTTTTGCTTTGTCAATAGAGAAGTGTATGCCCCTACTAAAGAAGGGCCGACAAAAAACTGCTTGTTGTATTCTTTCCCTTCCTCACTTACAAAAAAAGCCCTTACTATTCCTGATTCGAGAAACCCTAATTTCTTAGCGTATTGTCCTTCCTTTACGAAGAATTCATTTTCCCTAAAATTAGCCGGTTCAAATAATGTAGTCATTGCAGCGATTGCTTCTTGACTAAGCGGACTAATATTGTTGAAGTATATTATAGGAGGGATCATGATTTTTAATGATTGGTCAGGAAGGTCATTTTAGAAGTAGTTTAGGATCAGTAATACCAATTTTTATATTCTCCATAATTTTTAGCGCACGTTCGACTTGCTTTTGTTCAGACTTGACACCAGTTACAAGGTAAATAATCGTTCGCTTTTTTCCTGGCCTTAGTTTTTCGAATGCTTCAAAAGCTTCGAAATCAGATTTAAGGACAGCGTCTAAGGCCTCCGGGATCAGGGATTTAAGTTCTGTGGTATCTTTTTCTAGTTTTACTTCGACGGTCTGTCCGATTTCGAGGCCTGCTTCTTTGAGCAAGCCTTTACCTGTCATAATATAATATCCGAATTCATTAGATCGCTGAATAGCACGATGCAGTTTTAAATCTTTATTGATTGTAACCATCAACCTCTTAATCTTTTGATTCAGAAAGTGTTTAGCTTGTTCCTCCGTGATTGGAATGAAGCTAGCATAGCCACTGGCCCCGGCAGAAATCGTAGCTTTAAATTGCATATAAAAAGAAGTTGTGATTAAAATAAATCTCAATGGAGTTCTTCTGTAATATCAACTTCATCTTCTATCTCATTGTTTAAAAATTCTTTAGGCAGTGATTTGGATGCTTTCGCACCTAAGGCTTTGATTTTCTCGGCGCGGCCGATTAATGTGTCCCCGTAGCGTTTGCCATCGGTGAGCTTTTGCATCGCATCGTGGTAAGAGGATTGCGCCATGTCAATACGTTGACCTACAGACTTAAGGTCATTAACAAAGTTGCAGAACCGGTCGTATAATAATCCACTTTGACGAGCGATCTCTAGTACGTTTTTCTTTTGCTTTTCTTGCTTCCAGATGAAGGCAACAGTTCGCATAGTAGCCAATAGGGTAGAGTTGGTAACCAATACAATATTTCGATCCAATGCTTCGGTGAATAGTTTTTGCTCTTCATTTAAGGCGGCACTAAAAGCACCTTCTATCGGTACAAAGAGCATTAAATAATCCGGAGAATTGATCTGATAAAGCTGCTGGTAGTTTTTGCTATTTAGGTCTTTGATATGCTTTTTAAGACTATCCACATGTGCTTTCAGGTATTTCTGTTTTTTCTTGTATTCATTAGCATTGTGAAACTTTTCGTAAGCAATCAGTGATACCTTAGAATCAATTACGAGGTGTTTGTCATTAGGTAAATTGATGATGAAATCCGGCCGCTTGTCCTTACCATCGACATCCTTAAAATTTGCCTGAGGAGTATAGTGAATGTTTTTGTGCAGACCCGCCTTTTCCAGTAACATCTCTAATTGAAACTCTCCCCAATCTCCTTGAGTTTTGGTATCTCCCTTCAATGCGGAAACAAGGTTGCTGGCATCCGTACTTAACTGTGTATTAAGCAATCGTAACTGTTCAATCTCGGCCTTTAGCGAGATCCGATCATGAGATTCTTCGCGAAACTTTTGATGGATATTAGATTCGAAAGTATTGATTCTTTCCCGCAGAGGCTGGAGGATACTTTCGAGCTGCTGATGGTTATGCTTAGTGAACTTCTCCGATTTTTCCTCTAGCAAGCGATTGGCAATATTCTCAAATTCTATTTTGAATTTTTCCTGGAGCTGCGTCATGGAAAGTTCCTGCTCCTCTAATTTTTCCTGAAGGTGGAGACTGTCCTGTTTTTGAGCAGAAAGTTGATTGCTAATATCCATTAAGCTACGCTCTCTTTCATTGAGATCAGCCTTGAGTATATCAGCCTGATTTTGGACGGCTTCATGTACGGCCTTGAGTACATAACGTTCCTGTAAAGCTTTGGAGCTGTAATTATTCTGGGCAGACTCGTAGGATAGCTTGGTTAGCAACCAGGCGATAATGGCACCAATCAATGTACCAATCAACAAGTAGAGTAGTTCCATAGCGAAAAACTTTATTCACTAAATAAATTGAGCCGAATAAGTAAGT
>JAHDHW010000116.1 GCA_020631105.1 Saprospiraceae bacterium
GCATCTGGTGCAGTGGTATCTTCAAATGAAATCATTTGAGTGGCAGTACTTTGATTACCGCACTCATCGGTAGCGGTCCATGTTCTCATTACATAACCAACACATTCTTTTATATCTAGCTGGCCACGTAACTCACCGCCAGGATAAGCTTGGGTATGAATATTAACATAATAATTCCCTGCAAGTAAATCAGATATTTGTGCATCATCTAATGTTGCTGAGAATGAAAAAGATCCAGAAAACACATCCACTTCAATTGGAAGCACGAATGCTACTCCTCCATTTGATCCTGCTGGCGCAACATGTATATGAGCAAATAAAGTACTGTCTTCTAAGCCTTCAAAAGAAACGTCAATCGAAAGTTCACTACTTGTTGCATTAAAGGTTCCGGAAATAGATCCACTTGCTGCAGAACTATTCGCGGGCACTTCATTAGCTCCACTAAGTGATCCTGATATTGGGTGAACTGTTTTCACTTCGCTGGTTACAATAGTTGATCCACAAAGATCTTCCGCTAATGCTTCTTCAGATAAATCTACACTATCCTGACATTGGATAGTTTCACTTGCAGGAACAAATGTGAATACTGGCGCTTGAGTATCTACCACTGTAAAAGTCACCGGCATTGAAGCTTTTTGATTTCCACAGTCATCTTTTGCAATGAATACTACTGTAGCAGATCCTGTATTTCCACAGCCATCACTTAGTTCAGGATTCATTGGGTCAGTCATCCAATAAACGTCACCGCAAGCATCTACTGCAGTTGCACCTCCATTATTATCTAACCAAGCCTGAAATGCATCATCACTGTTCTCATCACATTCAACGGTCATATCCATTGCCATTCCTGTCATTATTGGTGGGTGACAATCAATTAAAGAGAAAATAGCGGTAGTAGAAATACTGTTACCACAACCATCTGTAGCAACAAAAGTAACTTCTACTTCATCACATGCTAAAGGTAATTCCGGATTAGCAGGAATCGTTGACCAGCTTAATCCAGAGCATCCATCTTCAACTACTGCTCCACCGTGACTATTCAACCAATATTGAAAATCACTTGATGTATTATAGCTACATACTGCCAAGTAGTCTTCAGCAGGGCTAATCACTTCAGGTTTATCATAATCAAAAATATGTAAACTAGAAGTACAAGAAGCACTACGTCCACAATCATCAACTGCATAGAAATAAACCTCTTTATAACCAGTAGCACACGATCCTCCTCCGACAAAAGATGCAGATAAATAATTATTTTGAACATCGTTAAGTGTAAGAGGGCATTCGCTTGTTGCGGTTGTAAGGCTTAACCAATGTTCAATGTATGCATCATTGATTTCATCACCACAATTAAGATAAAGGGGCATTGGGCACTCAATTTCAGGGCCATCATTTTCAATAGTCCAGTATTGAACTGCACACTCTGTTCCACAATCAGCAAATACTTTATATTCAACAGCGTACACTGCACCAGGGCAGTTAGGTGATCCAGATATCAAAACAGGATCAGAAATATCTAAAAAATAGTCATCAGGACTATCATCATCATCTGGTTCTGCGGGGCAAGAAACCGTAACATCAACAATCGTTGGGCTAGGGTCAATACATGGTCCGCAATTAGTAGTTACATTTTGTACAAAAGCAATTTGGATATATGGATCATCCTCTGAGCACAATTGTACAGTCGGTTGTCCATTTGTTGAAAAACCGATTAAAAGAAAAACACAGCACCATAATAGGTGATGAAGCCTCCCTTTTATTAATGGGTTGGGTAAAATGTTTTTTAGCATCTGTCCTTAGTTTTTAGTTACAGAAATAAAATGAAATAGGGTTAAAGTTCGATCGAGTTATTGGGACAAAAGCCAAACCATTGAAAGGATGATTTGGATTTATGGGGTTAGGAAACCGGAACTAGTAGGTAGGTAAATTAAATTGGTTTTCCTCTAAGTCTAGTAAAGTTAAAAAACAATTTTTGAAAGCCAAATTTTTATTTCTGTATATCTTCTGTGAAGAGACTTTTTGATTTTTTCTTTTTCAAATACTTCTATATAATACAAAAAGCCCCCCTCCAACTTCGCACGGAGAGAGGCCATCCCAAAAACCGATTTTAAAGCATTCTTAAACCGGTTACTGAGCTGTTATTTTTTTCAAGAAAAAAGAAGTAGGGAACAACCAGAGGTCATTCCCTACCTCAATTATCTTGAGATAAACAATCTAGCTATTATTTGATGATGATCATCTTCTTAGTAGCAGATTCGTTTTCTGTATCTAACTGGTAGTATACTACTCCTGTTGCAGCTAGATCACTTCGGTTCAAGTTTACTTGGTTGTAACCTTTAGCGAAATCACCTTCTACTCGGTGTAATAATTTTCCAGATACGTCAAATACTGTTAAGCTTGCAAACCCAGCTTCTGGTAAGTTGAAACCAATTACAGTTTCAGCTTTGAATGGGTTAGGCTGATTTTGGTATAATTCAAACTCACCCGCTACTGCTGTAGCTCCGTTGAATGAAAGACCAATGTTCATTAAGTTAACATCATTGTCGTATGCTTCAGCTTTAGTATAGCGAGAGTTAACTGCTAATACTTCGCTTAACTGTGCATTACTCTTAGCAACGAATGTCATGCTAAATACTTTAGCATCTGCATCTAAGCTTACTGCTTCAATGCTATTCCAGCTAGTAGTGATCACACCTTCGTTTACGAAGCTCATACCGAAGTTATTCTCACTTAAACCTTCAAGGCTAGTTTCAACATCAACGAATTCTACCACGTTGTTATCGAATGCTAGAGAGAACTGGTATCCTACTACATCAGCGAAGTCTGCAGCTGTAAAGTCAACAGTGTATGTTTCACCAGCTACTAAAGCTTGGTCTTTAACACCGAATACAACTTCACCGTTTGCGCTACGATCGTCACCACTTCCTGTGAATGGATTCACTTGTGCTGAACAGTTAACGTCACCAACTTTAACCGCTACGAAATCTCCAACCTCTTCTCCTGATAATTCATTTACGTTGAATACTTCAGGGAATGCAGTTTGGAATGGATTCGCTGCGTTAGGGAATACAAAGTCTGCGTCTACAAATCTCCAAGAAGTGTTATTCTGGAATTCTGTATCGATGAATAGAATTAATTTTCTCAACTCTACCATGTCAAACGTTGTAATCGTTCCTGACTTGTTAACGTCTGCTGCGATCATCTTATAAGGCGTGTTCAATGTCTGAACGTTCAAGATGTGCTTGCTCATTAATACAAGGTCAAATGTAGTAACACCGTTTAAGTAGTCTCCATCTTTCTCTGGAGTAACTGAGTAGTTATGTCCTACTGCTAAGCCTGGGAATGCATAGTTTCCTTCTGCTCCTGTCATTTGACCAGATGGAATACCTGGAGCTGATCCGTCGATATTTACCATTACATCCATTACTTCTGCTGCTTCTTCATTCTCGATTGTACCTGCGATACTTGCTGATCCTTGATCAGGACAGAAAGGTGCTACGTTATCTTGTACTAGTACATATGTTGATACATATCCCCAGTTTCCGTTTACATCTTTAATCCAGATATCTACAGTGTGTGTTCCTGTTGAAGTGAAAGTTACTCCAAAAGAAGCATCCGCTGGAGGTGCTACCTGTCCTGGTCCTAAAGAAGGTGTATATGCTACCCATTCTTCTATTCCACAGTTATCAAATGATGGAGATGATGGGTTATCCCAATCGTCAGCCCATAATTCGATCATACAATTCTCCATTAAGTCTGTAGCGATACCATTCAATAAGTTTGGTGTCGGTGCTTTACAGTCAGAGATTACGAATAAGTAAGAACAAGATGTTGGATTTCCACATCCGTCTTCTACTGTCCAAGTAATCTTGTGTGTACCGATTGGGTAGTTACCAGAAGCATCTGAACCTGATCCTACGATATCATTTCCTCCGTCGTTATTAGCATCAATTACATAAGAGTAATTTAAGTCTGCATCATCTGTACATTCATCAGTTGCTGCAATTAATAAAGTTGCTGCTCCCAAAGCACAGTTTGGATCATAGCTACAGAAAGAAACATCATCACAAGAAGATGTGATCACTGGTCCATCATTATCAATTACTTTGATAATTTGGTTGTACTCATAGTATCCATATTCAAATCCAGTCTGTGGATTGTTTGGATCAAAGTTGTTTTCGTCAAAACGACACCAGTCATATACTTTCCAAGTACGTAAGATTTTTCTACATGCACCATCAGTGATTGGTAAGTCGATATCACTCTTTGTTACACCTACAAGATCACACTGATCTTCGAAGATTCTAGGGCGTACATCGTTAGGGTGTACATCTCCATTAGCTTCTAAATCAGCTGGCTCTAAACCAAATCCACAACCGTCTAGTTCGATATCCGCTGGCCATTCTACGCCATCCTCATCAGAGTGATAATCGCAGCCTAATAATAGAGTATTCCATGCTTCTGTATCACAGATGTAGAAAGGACTAGAGTTCTCAACATATACATATTGAACACAAGTTGCATCAGAAGTAAAAGGACTTCCATCAGAGGCGCTGAATATTCTATAAACGTATCCTTCACCACAGTTATCAAGAACCTCATTTGTACTAACCTCTGTAACTGTTACCGTACAGTTATCGAATGCTTCAATATCTGAAGGATCTGCTAACTCAGCAACAGCATCATCTCCACAATCAACATACTTAGGCTGAGGGCAAAGAATTGAAGGAGCCAATTTATCCTGTACCTCTACCTCAACCATACAGCTATTTGAATTTCCAGCTTCATCAGTAACTCTTAGCTCTACCATTACATTTGGTCCAGCTACATCACAACAGTAGAATGGTACTTTAGGTCCATATGGAGTTCCATCAAAACCCGCACAGTTTGAATTATCCATACGACGTACTTCATACTCAACGATTCCACAGTTATCTGTTGAACCATCATCGAATACCAATGCATCTACTAAAGTAGGCTCATCAACAGTCAAAGCAATAGTGTGGAAAGTTTCACAAACTGGAATTGGATTTACCTCATCCGTTACGTATACGTAGTAGTAATCAGTACTTTCATTACCACAATCATCAACTGCTGTAATGGTAACTGTTGAATAACCTAATGGCAATCCAAACACTGCAGTACCTGCACTGTTCAATGTACCTGCTGATACTTCTACAGTGTAGCTCATACCAGTTGAAGAACAGTTATCAGTCAATGTAATGCTTTGAATAGCATGTGAAGCTGTACAGCTATTTAAGTCCGTACTAAGGTTTACAATGTCTTCATCGAAAGAAATTGTTGGGCCTACTCCATCTTTAACGACAATTAGTTGTGTCATTTCTTCTTGAGCAAATGGGCACCATGTAGCTACTGTCCAGGTACGTAAGTACTTAGTAGTACCTTCACAAACTTCAAGTACAACATCTTCGTAAGAAGCATTGATTTCACATGCAGTAACTTCATTCGTCAAATCAACACCGTCGATAGTAGGATACCCCGTATCAGATGGAGCTGGGTGACCGTCTGCATCAGTTGCAAAACCAGAATCACAAGCTAATTCAATGTCCCCTGGGAAGTCTACATCATCAACAGATGGTTTCACGAAAGTAATTGTGTAAGTACAATCTCCAGTATTACCACTGCCATCAGTAGCCGTGATAGTACGAGTCAATACATCGTTTCCACAATCAACGTTTTCGAAAGACTGCTCTAGCTCAAGGCTAACAGGGCCACAAGCTTCAGTAACTGTTACTAAGTCTTCAAGATCATCAAAATCATCTTGTGAAAGATAAAGGTCGACGTTTAAACAAACTTCGTCAACATCGTCAGGACATTCAACGATAGGATCCGTTTTGTCCTCTGGAATAATTGTTGTCCAACAGCTTTCCCCAGCGGCGTTGGTAACAACAACGTAAACTGACACATCAACATACTGACTACTTACAGCATTATTGTCAACGTTTACGTTTAATGGTGTTGTCATTGCCTCATCTTCAAATAAGGTAACTACAGCAGGACCAAATGCAGCTTCTGAGGCAGGAGTCAATGCATCGCCAGATAAAATGATGGCGTCACAGTTGTCTGCACTCAATGTTACGTGTCCACCTTCCGGAAGACAACTAATTTGAGCAATACTCATTTGCGCCACGAAGACGAAACAAAGCAAACTCAAGATTTTTAGTGTAACTCTTTTCATGAGATTGAATTAAGTTTTAATAATTAAAAAATGTAATAAGCGAAATACGTTCTAAATTGATATGGATTTATACAAAGTGTGTTTTTAGAAAGTGTGTGGGAGCCTTAAGTCGAGTTTGGCTCTGAGATTAGTAAGTAAATTCCTGTCATAAAAAATATTGTTTATAGTTAGTAGATAGTAATTCAGTACAAACAGGGCATAAAAAAGCCATGCTACACAGCGACCACTAAAGGCTGTATAGCTCTGAAATATTTACTTAAACTAGGTTTTGGGTAGTGTAATCCACTATTAGCGCAATTGGCCAAATAGCGAGTAATCGACAGACGAATATATCAATCGACGACCTCCAAAGGAGATTTCACACACGGTTTGTGGGATGGTTGAGTACGGTTTGAGGGATAGATTATCCTTGAAATGAAAAATAAAGGATAATTAATACTAAAAAGGAAAATTAGCGATGATACTCGCTAGTTTGATATTGTTCTTCTTGGGTTTAATAATCTATTTCGGATGTAAATATATAAAATCATATTACATTACTACAAATATAGAAGAAAGTTTTATTTTTTTTATACCCGCGATATGGTATTTTATAAAATATCTGCAATTAATTTTCATTTCTGAGTGCGGGTAAAAGAATAAGGAACCTAACTCGGTAGCTTATCGATTTAATACAAATTACTAATCCAACCTGTGATCGCATTGGTAAGCTCATAAAACCCGGTATGTACTTTTGTCCTATAAGAAGTTTACATTTCTCATTTACATAAAATCCAAAATAAGATTAGAGCAGTAATTCCTTACTCATCGATAGGAGCCTTTTAGGAGTCAGACTAGTTTTGCTATACAACTATAAGAAAAATATTAAGGGTTATTTTTTGAATTAAGGATGATTAAGCGATTAATTGAATCAGCGAATCAAGAAAATAAGACTTTGCATAAACATAGGATTCTTTTTTATTCGCTGGTACCGACTGTCATCGGTAGTCTCTGATCTACGGGAGCATTAAAATCGCCAGGGGAATATATAAGCAGCTAGTCAAATTAAATTAACAGTAATCTTGAAAGTCTTTTCCTCTATTCAGCGTTATTTTTCTCATCAATAGCTATTCATTGCTTAAAAACCAAACCACCTCGACGTCAGTATATCTACAATGAAAAAGCCCCCTTCCCACCGAAGTGAGAAAGAGGCCATCCCAAAAACCGATTTCAAAGCATTCTTAAATTCGGCTATTGAGCTATTACTATTGATATGTTAATAATCCCTTTGGATTATTTAACAAGGATCATCTTCTTAGTTGCAGAGAAGTTCTCAGTATCTAACTGGTAGTACAATACACCAGCTCCTGATAACTCAGAACGGTTGATTTGTACTTCGTTATAACCTTGAGCGAACTCATTGTTGTATACTTTAAGTACTTTTCCAGCAACATCATAGATAGAAAGAGTAGCAGTACCTGCCTCAGGCAAGTTGAAACCGATAACAGTTTCAGACTTGAATGGGTTAGGTTGGTTCTGGTACAATTCGAACTCACCAGCAACAGCAGCAGCACCGTTGAAAGAAAGACCAATGTTCATCAAGTTAACGTTGTTGTCATAAGCTTCCGCTTTAGTGTAGCGAGAGTTAACAGCGATTACGTCACTTAATTGAGCGTTCGTCTTAGCAACGAATGTCATGCTGAATACTTTAGCGTCAGCGTCAAGGCTTACAGCATTGATGCTATTCCAGCTAGTAGTGATTACACCTTCGTTGATTAAGCTCATACCGAAGTTATCAGCAGTCAAACCTTCAAGGCTAGTCTCAACATCAACGAATTCAACAACGTTGTTATCGAAAGCTAAAGAGAACTGGTAACCAAGTACTTCAGCGAAGTCAGCAGCAGTAAAGTCAACAGTGTAAGTTTCACCAGCTACTAAAGCTTGGTCTTTAACACCGAATACTACCTCACCGTTTGCGTTACGATCATCACTGCTTCCAGTGAATCCGTTAACTTGTGCAGAACAGTTTACGTCTCCAACCTTAACAGCTACGAAGTCTCCGAATTCTTCACCTGCAAGGTTGTTGAAGTTTAATACTTCTGGGAATGCAGTTTCGAATGGGTTAGCAGCGTTAGGGAATACGAAGTCAGCATCAACGAATCTCCAAGAAGTGTTACTCTGGAATTCAGTGTCGATGAAAAGGATCAACTTACGTAGTTGTACCATATCAAATGTTGTGATACTTCCTGACTTGTTTACGTCAGCAGCGATCAACTTGTATGGAGAATCCAAGTTTTGGATTCCTAAGATGTGCTTGCTCATTAATACAAGGTCAAAAGTAGTAACACCATTAAGTGGATCAACATCGTTAGCAGCTTCTACTGTGTAGTTAGCACCTGCAGCCAAACCTGGGAATGCGAAATCTCCAGTAGCTCCAGTGATTGCAGCATCAGGAATACCAGGAGCATCTCCTTCTACTGATACCTCAACACCTTCAACAGTGATTGCTTCTTCGTTCTCGATTGTACCTGCGATAGAAGCAGCTGAGCTACCATCACATCCGAACATGTTATCTTGTACGATTACGTATGTAGATACATAGTCCCAGTTTCCGTTTACGTCTAGTACCCAAAGGTCAACAGTTTGTGTTCCTTGAGTTTCACAAGTGAAAGTTACAGAAGATCCTGCACCTGCTGGTGGTACTGTTGCACCTGGTCCTACAGATGGAGAGTTGATACGGAATTCTTGGATTCCACAGTTATCGAAAGAACCTGCATCGAAGTCAGTTGCCCATAGTTCAACTTCTCCTACGTTTGGCATCAATTCGATAGCTAAACCATTGTATGCGTATGGAGTTGGTTTTTTACAGTCAGAGATTACGAATAAGTACTCAGTCTCTGATACGTTTCCACATCCATCTTCTACGTGCCATAGGATACGGTGTGTTCCTAATGGGTAAGTTCCTGATGCATCGTTACCTGCTGCGTGGATATCATTTGATCCATCGTTAAATGCATCGATCCAGTAGTAGTAGTTTAAGTCTTCTGCTGGAGTACAGTCATCAGTAGCGTTTAATACTAATGATGCATATCCAGTAGCACAGTCATCATCATAGCTACAGAAAGATTGGTCACCTGGCTCATCAATTACTGGAGCTTCAGTTGTCAATACTTTAATAATCTGTACATACTCCCAGTAACCGTACTCATCTCCAGTTTGTGGGTTGTTAGGATTGAAGTTGTCTGCATCAAATACACACCAGTTGTATACTTTCCAGTTACGGATAACTTTCACACATGCATCTGGTTGAATTGGAAGAACTACATCTTCGTAAGTAACACCTACTAAATCACATCCATCTTCGAAAATTCTTGGACGTACATCGTTAGGGTGTACATTTCCTTCAAGATCTTCTGGTAATAATCCAGCTCCACAAGTTGATAGCTCAACATCTGCAGGCCATTCTACTCCATCATTGCTTGAGTGTAAATCACATCCGTAGAAAGGAGTGTTCCATGGTTCAGTATCACAAATTGAGAAAGGAGAAGAGTTGATTACATCAATACGTTGTGCACATGATGCAGTGTTTCCGCTTGCATCTGCTGCTATGAAGATACGGTAGATTGTTCCTTCTCCACAGTTATCTAATGATCCATTTGTGTAAGAAGTAATGTCAGCTCCACAGTTATCATATGCAGTAGCATATCCTGTAAGATCTGTATCGAAAGGATCTTCGTAACAATCTAACTCTTTGTCTGCTGGACATTCGATGATTGGGTTCAATTTATCTTGAACTTCAACCTCTACCATACAGCTGTTAGTGTTACCTGAAGCATCAGTTACTCGTAACTCAACCATTACTGGTCCACCTGCAACATCACAACAGTAAAATGGTGCTTTTGGTCCATATGGAGTACCATCAAAACCTGGACAGTTAGGGTTATCCATACGACGTACTTCATAGTCAACGATCTCACAGTTATCTGTAGATCCGTCATCAAATACTAAAGCGTCAACTAGTGTTGGCTCATCAATTGTTAAACCTACAGTGTGGAAAGTCTCACAAACTGCGATTGGGTTTACGTTATCTTCAACTGTGATATCATAAGAATCTGTAGATTCGTTACCACATCCGTCAACTGCTACAATTGTAATTGTAGAAGTTCCTAGTGGCAATCCTGTAACAGCAGTTCCTGCGCTATTTAATGTACCTGCAGAAGCAGAAGCAGTAACGCTAGCAACACCTGAACAGTTATCAGAAACATTACCAAGGTTGATAATTGCAGAACCTGTACAGCTATTTAAGTCAGTGCTGATAGTAATGTCAGAAAGACCAGAGATAGAAGGACCTTCTTCGTCAACAACTTTGATTACTTGTACGTGATCGTCAGAGTCAGTTGGACACCAGCTTAATACAGTCCAAGTACGTAAGTACTTAGTAGTACCTTCACAGATTTCGATTACTACATCTTCGTAAGAAGCACCAAGCTCACAAGCAACAGCCTCAGCACTCAAAGGAGCGATATCAACACCGTCGATTTGTGGGTAACCAGTTACAGATGGAGATGGGTGACCGTTTGCATCAGTAGCAAATCCAGCATCACAAAGTAGGTAATCATCTTCGATACCGTCTTTGTTAGATGGGAAGTCAACATCATCAACAGATGGCTTCTCGAAAGTAATAGTGTAAGTACAAGATCCAGTGTTACCACTTCCGTCAGTAGCAGTGATAGTACGAGTAAGTACATCATCACCACACTCAACATCATCAAAAGACTGCTCAAGCTCAAGACTAACTGGTCCACAAGCTTCAGTAACAACTACTAAATCTTCAAGATAATCAAAATCATCTTGTGCAAGATAAAGATCGATGTTAACACAAGTCTCGTAAATGTTATCTGGACATTCTACGATAGGATCAGTTTTGTCCTCAGGAATGATTGTTGTCCAACAGCTTTGACCAGCATCGTTAGTAACAACAACATAAACAGTCTGATCAACATACTGGCTGCTTACTGCATTATTGTCAAGGTTTACGTTTAATGCCTGCGTCATTGCCTCATCTTCGAATAAGGTAACAGCAGAACCACCAAATGCAGCTTCAGAAGCTGGAGTTAATGCATCACCAGAAAGGATAATCGCATCGCAATTATCCGCACTTAGTGTTACGTGTCCACCTTCTGGTAAACAAGAAATTTGAGCGAAACTCATCTGCGCCATAACGACGAAGCAAAGCATGCTCAAGATTTTAAATGTAACTTTTTTCATGAGATAAATAAATTTTGGTTAAAAGTTTACTTAGTAAAAAATAAGATTAAAATTCGCCTCCTAAGGAGGTAAAAGATTCAAATCAAATAGCACTAGAAGTCACCCTATCACAAGGTTTACCAACCTTGCAAAAACGCTCTCCGTCGAGCTTACTTTTTTTGAATCGTATCGTAAGCTAGCTGCTTACAAAGCTGAACTTTTATCGAAAAAAAAGAGCCCCTACTCTTTTGATATTTTTCGATTACGGTTCAATTAATTTAAAATCATGTAGCGATATTTTTGAATGATCGAAATAAAGTATGAATAGAATTTTTTTGATTTATTTTTAAGATCCCGAGTCAATCAGGCAAAGAAATGCTAGGACGTATGCAGTACACATACGACGGTTTTGTCATCACAAAACTCATAGCTTAAAATCCTTACCTGAGTGGATTAAATTTTAAGCTAAACCTAGACCTTTATTGTTTCGAATGAAGAATAAATAGAAAGGTGTAAGTTTTTAAAATTCATGGGATTACAATTTTGTTAAAAAGTAAAATTCGTTTTATTTAAATATATATGTTCACGTTCTGGTTTGCTATAATCGCTCTACGAAAGCCATAGCACAGCAAGAAATAAGTTAATACTATAAACAGTACTTAATCCTGCAATAATTGCATCAAATAAATAGGGGGATAAAATTAGAAGAGATAAAAGAGAAGTAAAAGATGATTGTGAGGTGTATAGTTTTTGGAACTTCTCCGGTTCTCTGGGATGATAATCAGATTATTTCTGAGTTATCAAAAGTTTTTTGTTTTTGTAATTGTCCGTAAGTCGAAGTAATATATGTCATTAGTTTTGGTGTTTCGACTTACACTACAAATATACGATCTAGTCTCTCTTCTACAAATACCCAAAAAAGGGTAAATTTTAATTTAAAAAAGATTTATATGTATAATTATTTATAATAACTAAATTAATCTTTTTTATAAAAAACTATATATCAATGTATTAAATATCAGCTTTAGTTCTTTTTTAAAGCAAAACCCACTCCTACCAAATCAACTTCTTGTCTGGCAGGAGCAGGGTTTTTCCTAAAACCGACTATTATTTTCTTTATTTCTGATGTGTATTTTATTTGTCTGAAGAATAGAAAGAAACATAAAAAAGGAAAGAAAACCTGGATAAGATATGCCTGTAGTTTGGTTAAAAATATTTAGCACAATTCGTTTCCAGGTTTTCATCATAGGTTTTGTTTTGTTTTGAATAAAGCAATGTTAGTTTCGTGGACCTCTTGGTCGCAAATTAAATTGGAATAAAAAGAAAAAGGAAAACCTGAATAGAAAGGACGTAAGTTGGTTAATTGTCTAATTTTCGTTTCCAGGTTTTCGTCATAGTATTTGTTTGTGTTTCTGTTAAAATATAAAAGAGTAGAAATTGAGATATAATAAACTCAATTGATCCTTTAAGCTTGCTCTTCGGTAACTACTTGATTAACGTCCCGAACTAGCATTATTACGAAAATGAAGATTAAAGTTTTTAGCAACATGGGATTAAATTTTTTCGGGGAATTCACAAATATTTTATTCGAGCAGTTCTAATAGATAAATAAAAAATCTAAAGAACGATTCTTAATTTTTGCTATAAAATATGTGGGAGGAAAAAATAAATGTTGCAGGAAAAATCTAGGTGGGATTTTTGGTTAAATTGTAAGTGATTCGATTCTTTCCTGTTGTTGATATCGGATAATTCCTTATCCTTAATTACAATGTAAAGATACGTACATTCCTACCTTAATGCTTACCCTTTTATGGGTATATTTCAAGTGCATTTTATTTACATTTTTAATTTATTATAATTCAATTTTTTATATATTACAAATACTTAATTATATCTTATTTTTTTTGATTTTATTTTTACCCGTTAAACAATTCTTAGTCAGGCGGATTATTAGTTTTTCTATCCTCAAGTCAAGCCTCTTTTCATAGAGTGATTTACCACCATTTTTAGTGGAATATAATTAATCCATTATGCCCTTTTTAAAAAAAACAAAGGTTCATAAAGGATATTCCTTTATGAACCTTTGAATAAAAATAGGGTAAGAAGGAAGTCTTCCGGGCGGAAGAACAACCTTCTCAATCAAACCCTATTTATAAGAACAAATTACAAGTTTAGTGCACAGTTGTGCACAATATCTTTGCATGTATAAATTATTTACTGTGGCGATCATCATTGAACATTAATTGTTTTCGTTTGACTATCACCAGTTGATGTCGTAACCGTCAGAAAATACAGGCCAGTAGTGGGGAGTTCGTCTCTTCTTAGTATTTGTTGATGTTGACCCGCTGGTAATGATATTGATCTTTGCCACACTGTCTTACCACGGGCATCTGTCACTTGTAGCAACACTTCACTATCTACAGCTAAGTCAAAAGGAATGTTTGTTTGTTCTCTAAAAGGATTAGGATAATTCTGATAAAGCATAAATTGTTCCTTTTTTACATTTTCAGGCGTAAAAAATTCAAATTTCACATCCAATACCTGAAGTTGCTCATTATATGCTTCTAATTTTAGGCCATCAATACTTAAATTTATTACTTCGCTAACCTTTCCTTTCTGTAAAGATTTAAATTTTAGAATAAACAAAGGCTGATCTTTATCCATAAGTTCTGCTATTGCACGAGACCAACTCGTAGAAATATTTCCATTTGCCAGGTCTTCAAAATTGAAATGCTCTTCGGCAACAGGCAAAGCCCCTGCTACTAATTCATTAAACATTAGAACGTCAGGATTAAATCTAAGATTAAACTGATATCCAAGAATATTACTAAAATCTCTGGCGTAGATCGGCACCTCCACAATTGTTCCAGATTTGAATTCACTATCTTCCGTAAATAACTCCAGTGATTCTCCACTACGATCTTCTATCTCCCCACCAAATTGAGACGGATTAGCACTAAAGTTAATATCTCCCACTTTTACACCAATAAAATTGGCGTCAAGCATATCAGAGCTAAGATTTTCTATCGTTATCTGCTCTGGAAAAGAAGTAGCCCAAGGATTACTAGGGTCAGGGAAAACAAAATCTTCTTCAACAAATCTCCATGAGGTGTTATTGATAATCACTGTATCAAACTGTAAAATTAATCTCCGAAGTCGAACAACATCAAAAGTTGAAATACCACCTGATTTATTAACATCGGCTGCAATCATTTTGTATGGCGAATTCATCGGAAGAATCCCTAAGATATGACGCTGCATTAATACAATATCAAAAGTAGTCACACCATTATCAGGGTCACTATTCTTGTAAGGAGTAATCGTATAGGACTCCCCTGCCGGCACTTCAGGAAATTCAAAATTTCCATTCTCATCGCAGGTCAAGGTATCCTGAATCGCCCCGCTCAATATTAAGTCTACTCCAAGAATCGGGTTATTAGACATATTCGTCAAACTACCAGCAATCATAGCATCATTAGCATTACATACATTAGAATTATCCTGAACATTTATTGTAGTGATACAGAAGGCACTATTACCAGCATCGTCTGTAATGGTTAAAGTAACTTCTTGTTCTCCTAATTCTTCACAACTAAAAACAGATGGACTAATCGCTCTCTGTAAATATTCTTCTGCAGTACAATTATCATAACTGCCGAAATCAATCATTTCTGGTGTGATGGAAACTGTTCCAGTTTGTGATAAATTCACAGTAACTCCTCCACTACAAATTGGTGTTGGCAATTTTGCATCCACAACTTGTACCGTTCTATTGCATGCTGTAAAGTTACCGCAGTCATCTGTTGCAGTATACTGAATAGTATGGCTGCCTATTGGATAATAGCCACTGGCATCTGCTGCGTTACCATTTGCAAATGATGAGTTATTCGTGATTTCAACATTAGGATTACAATCCGTTGCAACCGGAGGAGCAAGGTAGATGTAAATTGCCTCGCAATTATTTGCGTAGGAAGAAAAGATAGTATCATTAGCACAAGCAATTGAAGGTGCTTGATTATCCTCTACATCAATAAATTGGATGTTTGTCCAAAAGCCTTCATTAGTGCTACTATTAGGTACATACGAACACCATTCATATACTTGCCAGGTGCGTAGAATTCTATAACAAGAAGGAGAGTCATAAAAATACTCATCAGTATGCGTAACATGTAATTGTTCGCAATCATCATTGGTAAAAGAAGGGGCACCGATCACTTCAGGATCAAGGTTAGCTCCACATTCTGATGTCACATAATTATCTGGCCAGGTAATCCCTAAAGGAGTATTATCCGCTAAAGAAATGGTTTGTGTACAGGTACTTTCATTACCGTATGTATCCGCTGTAGTCCAGGTACGAAGAACCGTTCCGACAGAACAGAAGTTTAAGTCCAAGCTGTCAGCATAAAATAAGGTATCAATACCACAATTATCATTGGCCAGAGCAGTCCCTACTAATAATAAATCATCATAGTTCTGCTCACAAGTAATATTAACTGCTGATGGGCATGTAATTACAGGTGTCAAATTATCACCAATTGTTACATTAATGTTACATTCATTATGATTACCGGCCGTATCCCAGGCACGGAGCGTAATAGTTATCGGGCTCTGCTCGATATCGTTACAGTCAAAGATCGCGTGCGGACTAAAGAATAATCCATCTCTACTTAAGCGAAGACTATCAATACCACAGTTATCGTAAGTACCGCTATCAAAAGTAGAAACGGGTAAAGTAGCTGTACCAGAAGAAGAAAGATTTACACTTAAACCATTGTCACATACAGGAGTAGGAGGTGTCATATCTGCTACGGTTACAGAACTTGTACAAGTATTCGTATTGCCACACTCATCTTCAGCAATATAGGTAACCGTGTGAGTGCCAATTGGTACTCCCGTGAATGGTCCGTACCCTGTACCATATTCCCAATTAGCTTCAATATTTAGAGTTGAACAATTATCATTTGCCGTAGCATTTGATAAGATTACGACTCCTTCGCAGTCATTTTGTAAAGTATTTACAGTTACATCCGCCGGGCAGGTAATATTCGGAGCCGTTGTATCTTCAAGATTTATAACTTGTACTCTCAGGGTAAATGCCCCAGAGCAATAATCCACAATTTGCCAAGTACGTAATATACGGTAAGCTCCGGTAGTGCTTCCGCAAATTGGTGCTATCTGGTCACTAAATGAAACAACTAATTCGCAGCTTCCAGCAACTTCAATAGGTAAACCATCAATTGTTGGTTCACCTGTTAAGGATAAATCCATAGGATCCTGGCTGCAATCCAGTGCAGGATTGTCAAAACCATTGAGATTAGCAGGAAACAAAACATCATCAACGGTCACTCGCTTCAAATAAATCATCTGAATGCAAGTTGCCGGATTACCACTTTCATCCTGAACGGACCAGGTTCTTTGAATTTGAGCAGTAACGGTGTCAGTTCCAACCTCTGTAAAGCAGGCAAGATCCATGAATTCATCTTCGTAAGTAAAATCAGCATTTGCAAAAGCTGTACAGTTATCCGTGGCCGTTGGATAACCGATATCAGCTGGATCTACTGATTGATTACAATATAGCACTGTATCAGTACATTGGATTTGAGGAATAATATAGTCTTCGACGGTGACAATCGTAGTACAGTAATTACCCGTACTCGATTCTATGACTTTTGCAGTCATGGTCATTCCGATATAGTCGCAGGTTATGGTGTTTCCGATTGAATTACCAGAAGGGTCAAGGATATCTACTGTAAAGTCATTTGCATCACAGCTTGGATCTTCTAATAAGATACTTGGAGTCAGTGTTGCCTGACCTGTAGAATTCAAAGAAACGTTGAGATTATTTTTGCAGATAAGTACGCAGGCTGATAAGAGACCAGGTAAAAATAAGAGTGCCGTAACCAAAACAGCCGGGCGACTGTAGGTCTTAATGAAGTCGGTTCTTTTTAGTAACCATTTAATCCATGTCAATGGAATAAATTTCATTAATCGGTTTTGGTCAAGGTTTAGAAATCTTTACTTGTAGTGGTAAGGATTTTCTTTACCTGGGTTCATACCGACCATGAGTATATAATGATAATCCTGGTCGATATTACTTTGTAGACTTAATAAGATCTAACAAAGTGAATCTTGTTTCCTGCGTGTTTGTTCGATAAGTTTTGTAAGCGTTTTGTGGCTTTAAATGACCTAAATAGCAGTTCCTCGCTTGCTTTTAGAATTGTAGTATGCTACAATTATCATTTAAGTGTTTGTGGGAGTAGCCCGTTTTACCGGGATGATTGGAAATAGAAGGGTAAGTTGTAAGTTGTAAGTTGTAAGTTGTAAGTTGTAAGTTGTAAGTTGTAAGT
>JAHDHW010000117.1:0-13957 GCA_020631105.1 Saprospiraceae bacterium
TGTTCCAAGTTTCGCTTTGCTTAAACTTGAAACAATGGGTTAGTTTTTTTTATAGCTTATTAAAGGGCCCTGGTTTACGCCAAAGAATAAATAATCATTGATTAAAGTTACGGCTTTGATGGCGCCTGATAATTTGAATCCAGATTTTGACTGTGGGATATATTCGAATGCTCCGTCGCCTTTTCCTTGTAGCAGCATTCCGTAATTTCCTTCCATGCTCCCAAGTCTTAATTTCATTCTAAGGTCATTACCGCAAATTAAAATATCCTGATTTCCATCATCGTTATAATCAAAAATCTGAATTGCATAAACAGGTGCATATTGCACTTCCTTTGGTAATGTTTTAATCTGATATTTACCTGTAGCGGAGCTTAGGAATAAAGTCGTTTCCAAATGATTGGCCGTCAGGGTTTGTGCATCTTTCAATTCTTCTTTTGAGAAGACATCCGTTAAGGTGGCGGAAGCATAGTCTTCGTATTTCTTAAAGCGATTTCGTAAGAATGGCATTTGCTTTACTAATTCATCGCGTGTCAAATATGGGTAAGCTTTTCCCTGAACATAAGCAGTAAGGACAGGGTCGACTGCTCCGTTTTTATCGAAATCTTTAAAGATCATTTGTACGGGCTCTTCCTTGCTTGCTTTGATTTGTGAATTGGTCCCATGGTTTCCAATTATAAAATCAGGCTTCCCATCTTTATTGAAGTCCGCTACTTTGATGGTGTTCCACCAGCCATTTAATTCCTCTGCAAAATATTGTGTACTGACATCGACCATTCGGTTATTCTGCATGGCAAACAACTTGGGACTTAACCACTCTCCTACTACTAGTAATTCTTGTTGACCATCTCCTTCCAGGTCAAGCCATGCTGCATCATGAATATTCCCAAGTGATTGTAGTGTAGGTGCAAGTTCAGCAATTGCATCAGAGAACTTTCCGGTACCATCATTAATAAATAATGCGCTCTTTGGGCTAATCGGATAATGCCCCGGAACTACATAGGCACCAACAAAGATATCCGGATGACCATCATTATTTGCATCTCCGACTGCAATGGCTTTGGTACTTTCACGGTAGCCCGGCAGGGCGCTGGTACTCCGCTTAAAGTTCCCTTGCCCATCATTGAAATATAACCAGTCTCTCAGGCCAGGAGCATTAGGCAAAAACTCATGATAGCCGCCACTACAAATATACAGATCCAGGTCGCCATCGCCGTCTGCATCGAGGCTGGCCACGGCAGCGGCTTCGCGACTGGAGTCATTGGTAAAATCAGGATTTGGTTTGACCTGGAACTTCCCTGTTTGGGTTTGTAGATAGAGCACAGAACTTTGTCCCATTCCTGCGCCAATGAAGAGGTCGTCCAGACCGTCACCGTTGAAGTCTCCCGTTGCGAAGCAGGGACTTTGGTGCGAGTATTCGCGCGTTAGTAATGCCTGACGGTCGAAGTCACGAGGTTTGCGTTCAGCACTTTGGAATGGGATCAGAGACGGTAGCTCAGCGAATAATGCTGATTCTCCATTGGGTAATGCTTCTGTCTTTTTATTTTCATTCGCTGATATTAACAGGCGCTGATCCACGGCGACTTTATAGCTGGTACTCATAGTACCGGTTGGCCAGGTCACTTGTATAGAATCGATCAGGGTCGATCCTCCTAAACCAAAATGAAGCGTCGGATCGACTGTCGATAAATATCCTCTTGAAATCTGGACCTCTCGATATTGCGTTTGCCCCTCGTAAAATAGTTGAACTTTTGCGCCCAGGGCAAAGGTATTTTTTGCGTTACCTTTTAGTTGAATTTGCAGGTAGTGACCATCCTTTTTCTGCCTGGCTTCATTCCGATAAATAAAAGCAGGCTTATTAATATTATTGACGATTAAATCCAGGTCGCCATCTAAATCCAGATCAGCATAAGCGGCACCATTACTATTTGCAAGCTGATTTAAGCCCCAGGAGGCTGTTTGATTTTCAAACTCAAGGGCCTCATTAGAATACATATAATTGACTACGTCAGAAGCGGGCATCGTATTGATAATCTCCATCACGTCCTCCCGTTGCAATCTGCCTTTTGTGGCCACGTAGTCGTTCATATAGTTGATGAAATCAAGATTGGTATAATCCCGGTGATAGCCATTGGTGATATATAAATCCTTCCAGCCATTATTATCAAAATCTGCTGCGAGGGCTGCCCAACTCCAATCTGTATTCGAAAGCCCCAATGACTGACCTACTTCCGTATAGGTACCATTACCGTTGTTCAGTTGTAACATATTGCGCATGTACTGACGATAAAAACCACTGCGGACATTGAGATCAAACTTGGTATAATTATCAGGTGCTGTTAATAATTTTTGGCGACGATTATCTTCGGGTAGCATATCCAAAGAAAAAATATCCGGTAATGCGTCGTTATTAAAATCTGCAACATCGTTCCCCATTGAGAAGTGGCTGCTGTAGCGTAGGCTGCTTTGGAGTTCGTTCTTAAAAGTGCCGTCTTTTTGATTGATGTATAAATAATCCGGAATGGTATAATCATTAGACAAATAGAAATCCGGCCAGCCGTCCTGATTAAAATCTGCAATACCGATCCCCAGGCCATAGGTCAGTGCAGAGCCACTAACTTTAGCTTCCAGGGTAATATCCTCAAAGCGATTATTCGTCTGACGAAATAATCGTACGCCTTGCAGTGGATCATCTTTGGCCAGCATTTCTTTAGTAGATACTTCGTTGAGTACGGGCAGAGATTTTGGATTATGATTCAGCAAAAGCATATCCAGATCACCGTCGCGATCATAATCGAACCAATAGCTTTGATTGCTATGCGCCGGACTATCCAGTCCATATTCAGCTGCTGCTTCTCTAAAGGTCGGCGTACCGTTGGCGTTAGTTCCTTTGTTAATAAAGAGTTGATTTCTACGTTTATCATCTGGTAAGGCACCAGAGTAACAGAGGTAAATATCCAGGCGTTGATCTCCATTGACGTCTACCATGGCAACACCCGTTTTCCAGGGCCCGGGGCGGCCTACAGCTCCACATATTTTAGTAATATCCTGAAATTTAAAATCTCCCCGGTTTAGGTAAATTTTATTATCGCCCATGTTACTGGTAAAATAAAGATCCACTGTCCCATCTCCATTGAGATCACCTGCTGCGACACCTCCACCATTATAGAAATACTCATACATCAGGACATTTGTATTCAGTCCTTCATTTAGCGTATTCACAAAATCGATGCGTGTAGAGTCCGGAGCAAGTAAGGTAAAAAGTGATTCTTTATTAAGGTTGGTCGCACTTCCATTTTCCGCTGTATCAGTATTGCAAGCGCAAAAAACAGATAAGAGAAATAGTATGTAAAATCTTTTTATCAAGGTTTTTGCATTTGAGAATTATCAGAATGAGATTCTTATCAAACCAAGTTCAAGGTAAGTTATAAAAGTAATAAATCTATCCTCCAAAAGGAGAATAGATTTATTATTTAAAGAAATGATAAAAGTATAATTATTAAGAGCAGTTATTTCGACAACTCTTTAATAAGCTTCATTAATTAATAATCCGGATTCTGGACTAGTAATGCATTACGATTAATCTCATCACGCGTAATTGGACGATAATACATTTTATCTAGCCAAGTCCGTGTTTCTACTTCTGTATTATCAAATACAGTATAAGTATAATCGTATACCTCTTTGTCGTGACGATAAGGAACGTGAGGCGTTGCACCAGGCTTAAGCGTTGCCTGAACGTTCATCGCTTTTATACCGCGTCCTAATGTTTCAGGAGCGATCATCCAGCGACGGCAGTCGTGATAGCGGTGCTCTTCATACTGTAGTTCAATTCTACGTTCGTTTCGGTATCGATTTACCAGGTCATCCCCAGAGTCATCGATAGCAGGCATTCCGGCACGGTATCTAATTTTGTTCAACCAATTACGAGCAGATTCTTCGTCCCCTGTTTCGAGGCTAGCTTCTACGAAGTTAAGTACTACCTCAGTATACCGAATAAAAGGCCAGGGCACTTCCTGTGTATTAGATTGATTATCCGGAAGAGATGGATTTGGATCGATAAACTTACGGGTGTAATAGTGCGTTCGACTACCATTCCAGTTTTCGATGGAAGACTCTCTGGTATCTACACCATTGACTACACCACCATTGCCATCATCATAGTAACCAGTTTGTACCTGATCTGCTTGGTCTAAACCTACTACATCCGATGGTCTTGGCTTCCAGTTAGCACCATCATACAAGATAGTAGCATAAAAACGAGGATCACGATTAGCGTATGGATCAGCAGCATGATCAGCATTGCTCCAATCAAATGGAGAACCATCCATCATTTCATAGTCATCTACTAATTGTTGGATAGGTGTGTTCCCTGCCCAGTTATGGTAACCATTAGGACCATTATTAATACCATAATGTAAGCCCCCTAAAGGCCAATTGGATTCTACTGTATAATCTGAGCTAGCAGAACGTTCGAAGATCAATTCAACAGCGGCGCTTGCATCAGCGGCACCACTTCCACCACCCATTGCGATAGCATTGTAGAATCTCATTCCATCCTCTGCGGAAGCAGGAGCAGATAAATCTAACTGATAACCTGACCCCATATCCAATGCTGCTTGCGCTGCATCTCTGGCAGCAGTCCAGCGTGCTCCTTGATCACCACCAGAATAAGCAAGTAAATCAAGATTAGAATAGCTACTCAAAGTACTAGAGTTAGCAGAAGCGGTAGGACCATGGTGAAGGTCACTAGCGGCATATAATAATACTCTTGATTTCAGTGCCAAAGCACTTAGCTCCGATGCACGTCCACCTCCTGGTGAAACACCGGCTAATAAACGAGCAGCCTGATCAAGGTCGGATATCATAAAGTTGACACATTCCTCATAGGAGTTACGAGCGATTGAGTAATCCTCGTTAAGACCGTAAGGTCGATCAATCAGCGGCACTCCACCAAAGAATCTTACTAATTGTTGGTAATAGTAAGCACGTAGGAAATAAGCCTCTCCCAGTAAACGATCACGCAGGCTCTCATCAATTGTTGCTTCAGGTAATTCCTGCAAAGCAATATTGGCTTGACGGATCGCCAGGTACATATTGTTCCACTCATAAGTCGGACTCATGTAGGCGAGGTTAGTCGGGCTTTCTGTTCCTTCATTAAGAGGTGGAATAGGACGACCAGCATGAGTAAACATTGCTTCATCCGTATAAGCAGCTAATGCCTGCTCTTCAAATCCTCCATAACCAAGGAAAGAATAAACATTAAAAATAAAAGCTTCTGCGAGCGCTCCATCTGCCCAGGTAGCATCAGAAGAAATCTTATCTAGCGGTTGCTGATCTAAGAAATCCTCATTACAGGAAAGCTGAACCAACACCATCACCAGAAGTGCGGGTAAAAGCCAAAATGAAAATTTTAATTTTTTCATGCTAAAAATATTTATAAATATTATTACAAGTTTATAGTTTATTTCTTTTATAGTCTTAATCCGAATCCAATGTTAACTACTCGTGATTGCGGATAATATACTCCCGTCGCGCTATCCGTCTCCGGATCAAATACTCCGTGTCTGTCGATAGTAACCAGGTTAAAGGCATTGACGAATACTCGAAGACCACTAATTCCTGCTCTACTTAAAGCATTATTATTAAGCGAGTAACCTAATTCGATATTTTTTAATCGGATATAATCCTTGTCGAATAAGAAGTAAGTATTGTTACCAAAGTTACCACCTGTATAGTAAGTATCTCCACGACTTGCCAGACGAGGGTGTTCGCTACTTGGATTATCAATGGACCATCGATTATCATGGCTATAAGCAAGGTAGTTTCCGATATCACCGGATTCTGTTTGTACAGGTACCGAAGCACCAGTTGCTCCCTGCCAAAGCATAGAGAAATCGAAATCCATATAATTGGCTCTAAACGTAAAACCGAAGTTAAACTTAGGGATTAAGTTTTCATCTAAGCGTACTTGATCATCACCATTAATTTTGCCATCACCATTAATATCCTTGAAACGCATGTCACCAGGAATTAACTGAGGAGTCACTTCACTATAATCAACAGGATTAGCATCAATCGCTGCCTGATCCAGAAACGCTCCGTCAGATTCATAAACTAACCATGCGCCGATTGGCTTACCTTCTTGTAATTGGTAATCCGGTGCTCCAGAAACTTCATCCATAAACATTACCTCATTCTGTGCATATCCACCATTAATACCAACCGTATAACGGAACCCAGAACCGGTCTTAGATCCTCCATTATAATTTAAGGCGAATTCAACACCACTATTATTGACTTCACCGGCATTTACCGGAGGTAATAAAGAACTAATTCCAGATGATCCTGGTGTAGAACCAGATTTTTGAATAAGGATCTGATCACGTTGGTTAGAGAATAATTCAATTAAGAAATCAAACTTGCCAAAAACACTACCATCAATACCGAAGTTATAATTATTAGCACGCTCCCAGGTAAAGTCAGGGTTTGCCAGAACCGTCTCTGTAAGGGTATTCGCCACAGCTCCACCAATTGGAAACTGACCAAAACCATAAGTAGACAAGTAAGCGAACTCTTGTAATTGATCGTTAAAGAATACTTGATCATTACCCATTTGACCATAAGAAGCTCTAACCTTTAAATAGTCAAATGCACCTATATCAAACCAGTCTTCGCTCGAAATATTCCATCCTAAGAGTACACCTGGGAAGAATCCAAAACGTCCAGACTCCGGGAAGATATAAGAACCATCGTATCGCCAGATAAACTCAGCGAGGTATTTCTCCTGGAAATTATATTGTACACGACCGTAATAACCCAGACGTGTTCTGTCGTAAGCACTACCACCAGTATTTTGCTGAAGGGTACCACCAGCGAATAATTGATCAATTGCAGCGGAAACGTAGTTTCTTCTAAATGCAAGGAAATTATCTCCACGAAAACGTTCTTTAGTAGCACCAGCCATAATATTTAGGCGATGATCACTACCAATCATTCGATCGTAGTTTAAGATTGCCGTTAAGTTGGTATTCAATAAAGAATTAGAAACTTGTGTCAATCGAGGATCTGTAAAGTTAGATCGGGTAGCTGCTTCTAAAAGCGGTGTTGTACCATCTGCTTCATAGGTAACACGATCCCAGAAGTAAAGCTGCCAAGGTGTTTCCCATGCTTTTACAAATGTGTTATTTTTATCAACTGCTCCGGTTAAACTTAATGTCAATCCATCAATCCATGGGTTGGTAATATCCAAAGTACCGTTTAGTTGGATTACATCTGAAGGATTATTTACATACCCCGTTTCATTTGTTGTAATTACAACTGGATTTTGTCCATTTTCAATATCAGGACCAGGCTTGCCGTTTGGCCAAACTGCAGGCTCCGTAGGACGACCACGCATTAACATACGGAAAATTGCTCCCGCATCCTGAGTAGGGAAATTACGATCTTCCCGACGACCAGTAACACCAATATTTGCTGTAACGTAATCATTGATTTCCGCATTCAAGTTCAATCGTGCACTATACTGTTTATAGTAAGTTGCACTATTCTGGTAGAACGCATCCTGATCGGTATAACCTAAAGATGCATAGTAAGTCACTTTATCAGATCCGCCACTTACCCCTAAGTAATGTCTTTTTTGAGGAGTCCATTCCTTGAAGGTATCTCCAAACCAATCTGTATCAGGATAACCCCATGGATCATCTCCTGCAGCGTGTCTGGCGATTGCATCCGGGCTAAATTGTGCGGACAAACTTCCAACACCTGGCGTTGGAGAATCGTAAGTACCTGTAGTTTTGATACTATTAGAAGCGGCACTCCATTCATTAACAGGAATAGAACGATAAATAGGTAATTCGTTCATAATATTCGCATACTCTACCGCACTTGACATTTCCGGGATTACAGTAGGTTGTGACCAACCCTGATTAAAATCATAGGAAATTGTCGGTTTACCCGCTTTACCTTTTTTAGTCGTTACGAGTATCGCACCATTCGCAGCTCTTGCTCCATATATAGCAGCAGAAGCATCTTTTAGCACGGATACTGATTCAATATCCTGAGGTACTAATCGACCGATACCTCCATCACGATCAGGGATACCGTCAATTACTACGAGCGGGCTACTGTTCCCTAGTGTATTCGTACCACGAATACGGATAGTAGCATCATCATTACCCGGCTCACCGCTGGATTGGATCACGACCAAACCTGGTAGACGACCAGCAAGTGAAGTGGTAAGGTTTACCGAAGGCGATTCCACTAATGCATCTCCTTTCAGAGAAGCAACTGCCCCAGTTACCGTCACCTTCTTTTGTACACCATAAGCGACAACGACGACTTCATCTAGAATCGTCCCTTCCTCCATGACTAAATTAATCACAGACTCCTCTCCTACCGTAATTTCTTTATCTGAAAATCCGGTATAAGAAAAAATCAGTACATCGCCTTTGTTGGCTTCGATGGTAAAACTTCCGTTAACATCTGAAGCAACCCCAACGGCTGTCCCTTGCACGATAATATTCACACCGATCAGGGGTTCTTGTTGTTCGTCAGTTACTGTACCTGTAACTGTCTGGCTAAAAAGAGCAGTAGTACTCATTATTGCCAAAACCAACATAAATAAGGGTAATTTTCGTTTGTTCATACTTTGATTTTTTTATAGTAATATTTGGCAGAATTAAATTTTGATTCTAATATAACCAAGAACAACAACATTAAGGCATAAACTGACTTAAATGTCAATTAATTTTGCTTAATAATTGAACTCAAACTTAAATGATGATAGTTAGTTTCTTCCTCCGTGAAGGGAATAATGAGAATAGTTTAAAAGTATTTGTATTATACTAAGATCTGTATGATGGGTTTGTAATTTGTCCTAATCTCGTAATAATCGTATTTTTTACGTTTATTAATATACATTAAAGAAAATATTTATTTTTGAAACGACAAAACTTTAGCTGTTTTTCTTTAAAGAAAACTAACTTATGACTCCACAACCAGCGGAAAGTGTCCAAAAACGTTACTATCAGCATTCGAACAAACATCTGGTAGCGGTGGATTGCATTATATTTGGATTCCAAAATGATGTATTAAAAATCCTCTTACTAAAACGGAAGGTTGCCCCGCTAAAAGGACAATGGTCCCTGATTGGTAGTTTTGTAAATACAGGAGAACATCTTGACAATGCCGCAAAGCGGATTCTGAAGGAATCCACGGGCTTACAGAATGTATTTATGGAACAGCTGCATTGCTTCGGAAAAAGTGACCGTGATCCTGGGGATCGTGTTATCTCAATAGCTTATACCGCATTAATGCGACTAGAAGAAAGTGATGAGTCGAAGGTTGAAGCTTTTGGGGCCAAATGGGTTGAATTGAAGAAGAAACCGGATTTGGTTATTGATCATAATGAAATGATGGCGCTAGCCTTAAAACAACTCCAGCGTAAAGCTCGCTTATACCCTATCGGTTTTGAGTTGCTCCCTAAAAAGTTTACACTCCCACAGTTACTTAAGCTTTACCAGGCTATTTATCAACAAAAGATAGATGACCGAAACTTCCGCAAAAAAATTCTCTCTTTTGGAATACTTAAAAAGCTGGAGGAGAAAGATAAATCAGAGTCAAAAAAGGGTGCTTTCTATTATAGCTTCGATAAAAAGAAATACGAAAAGATGATAAAAAATGAAGGGAGGTTTTTCCTTACCCTGGTAAAATAAGAAAAATCAAACCAGTGAAAATCATCTCTGCATTCCGCATTATTGCCCTTTTACACATTTATCCGATTTTGCAAACCGGCTCATCAGTGTTGAATGAAAACCTGCAGCCGTCACAAGGATTAGAAAGACATAATTCTTATCGGAAACATAAGCGCAGGCAAGAATAGTGCTCGCCCAAATCAATGCACTTAATATTTGAATGTCAGATAGCAGTCGAAGGATTAATTTTGAGTTTATCATAAAAAAGGATTTGCATTTTAACGAGACAAAAGAATAATGCACGAAGGAACTCTTTTTGGAGTCAGTAAGCTAAATTATTCGATAAACGTTCAATTCTTATTGGCGAATTCGTCTTTACCCACAGCAGTTTTTAAGAAGCTAACTTGAAGGAATTATTATCGATTCTATTGCTCTAATAAAAACCGAAGATTTATTTCCTAAATTATACTTTGGGTTTCCATCCCGGAGCATACTCTCGTGACCACATCGACATTGCCTCTTCATCATTTTTAATTTTTCCGTTGCTGTTGTCAATCTGTAATGCTCGTCCATATTTCTGCGAAATATTTCCTAGATGACACATTAAGGTACTTTTATGTGCTTCTACCGCATTTGAATTAAGTGCTTCCCCTTTACTAATTGCATTAAAGAAATTCTCCATATGGTAAATATCAAGGGCGCCGATCCCTACTGTATTAGTCGTAGCGGAAAGGCTTCGCTCTTTCACGTTTCTGACCATCTTATTCTTTTTGTCATAAACGTAATAATCATTACGATCCAAAAGAATCGAGCCTTCCGTTCCATGAATCGTCGCCCCACGACCGCGATCAAAATGCGGTAAGCCAGTGCACGAGCGACCTTCCCAGGTGATCATTTTGCCCTCCTCAAATTCAAAGTTAGCCACCTGAGTATCATAAAATTGCCAATCATCGTCAAAGTGATAACGACCTCCGGAGGAAATTACGCGATTAGGATAATCTACACCTAGCGCCCAACGACAAATGTCCATCTCATGCAATCCGTTATTGTTTATTTCTCCGGTCCCCCAGTTCCAGAACCAGTGCCAATTATAATGTACAAGATTATCCCGGTACTCTTCTCTTGGCGCGGGTCCTTGCCATAGTTCCCAATCTAAGTTTGCCGGCACAGCTGCTTTTTTACCTCGGCCAATAGATCCTCTGGTATTGGAGTACCAGGCTTTACCATAATAAACCTCCCCGATAATCCCGTTTCTAATATCCTCCATCGCCTCAATGGAAGTCGGAGCAGAGCGCTGCTGATTTCCAATCTGCAACACACGACCAGTTTTACTTTGTGCTTCGATCAACCACTCTCCTTCCTGTGGATTATGCGAAAATGGTTTTTCCAGGTAAACATCTTTTCCAGCTTGCATCGCCATGATCGCCATTGGAGCATGCCAATGATCTGGAGCTGCAATTGCGATTACATCAATATCTTTATTTTCTAACAACTTTCGAAAATCCGTCTCTGTACGAAAGTTTTCAATCCCCCTTTCAGTACATTTTTTACTACTCTTCTCAATCACCTTTGTATCTACATCACAAAGCGCAGCAACATTACCATTCTTTATAGCACTGACAGCCATTACATGCGCCATGCCACGACCGTTTAATCCGACCACTGCAACATTAATACGCTCATTCGCACCTACAATACAACTATAACTAGAAGCCGGCATTGATAGAGCAGCTAAACCGAGTGCGGTATTCTTGACGAAAGTTCTTCTATTAGATTTCTTCATTTCTTCTGGTCTTATAGGTTAGCAATAATTAAAAAGCTCGAATCTTAATATTCCGATAATGAACCGTATCCCCATGATCCTGCAATAGGATAAGTCCTTCGGGCCATTGGCCAAAATTTGGCCAGTCTTTATATTTACTGTAGGCAACTAAAGCTCGAAACATATGCGACCAGCGGTCATACTCTAATGTTTTTTCATTATTTAACCAGTGTTCAACGTGCCCTCCTCTGACCACAATCCGTGCAGAATTCCATGCGCCGACACCTTTAAACTGTTTGCTTCGTCCCTCTACCGGATTCTCCGCAGTCATCAGATCATAAAGAGAGCCTACCGTTCGATTACCGCTTATTCCTTTCTTAGCATCGGGATGATTCTTATCGTCTAGAATCTGAAACTCACAGCCAATGGCAGAGCCCGGTCCCTTATTAAGGTCTGGTTGTACAAAATACTTAATACCGCTATTAGCACCTTCTGAAATCATAAACTCCAGCTCCAATTCAAAGTCTGCAAACACCTCCGTGGTCACGATATCACCCGGACCGGTGGATTCGCCACCATCAGTAGCTAATACGGTCAATACTCCATCCTTCATTTCCCATCCCTTTTCAGGAAAATCATCGAGCTTCACTCCGCGCCAGCCATGAGATGTTTTGCCATCCCAAAGTAATCGCCAGCCTGTCCGTTTTTCATGCTCAGTGAGTTGATTAACCAGATAAGAAATTTGTGGTACTTGAGGGTCTGCTCGTTTAACGTGCTTCGCCAGATCATTGGTAAGAATCCTAAGATTCTTCCAACGGATTTCTTTTCCGGCCTGCTCTTTATTACCAATGCTATGTACCTGCAAAGCGATAAAACCTTTAGCGGTCATATCATCCACCAAATGACTACATTGCACCCCATTGATCCAGGTCTTTATGGTGTTTCCTATAGCTTCGACCCGAAAGCGATTCCATTGCCCGTTCCGAAAGGCCGCACGTCCCTTTGGATTTCTCGATAAGGGATAGAGCCAGCCTCGCCGAGCTTCGTCATAGATTCCACCGCTAAACGCTCTCGGGCTCGGGTCAAGTTCCACCTGATACCCATGTACTCTACCGTTTTTATACTCCGGCAAACTATTACTACGGATCTGAACACCCGAATTGATACTCGGGTCCACCCATACTTCATACTCCAGGATAAAATCGGAATAATGTTGTTTTGTCGCCAGAAAAGTATTGGGTGTTTTCATTTTTGAAATCCCTACAATACATCCGTCTTCAATGCGGTAATCTGCCTCGCCGTTAAGTTTTGTAAAATTATTGAGATCCTTACCGTTAAATAAGTCTTGCCATTCTGTTGTCTTAGCAGTAAGAGTACTGAGGATAAAAAAGAAAAGAAAAAGGCTTAATATCTTTTGCATTGTTTCATTGTTAGTTACGTAATCATAGACCCTAAATATAGAAAAATAACAGCGCAATAATAATTGAAGCTCATGCAAAGAGTCCATCAATATTTTTTAAGTACCTTTCGCGCAAAATAGCAAACATGCGTAAAGCGCTTTTGATATTTGCGATCATTATACTTGGGGCAATTTTTACGATTGGGAGTGAGTGGAAATTCCTCATTCGTCCTAATTTGATGGCGATGCTGTTTTTCTCCTTTCTTTCCATACAGCTGGATCGAAGTATGATCAGAGCTGCTCATTTCAAAGTCGTAGCGCTGAATATAATCCTACCCGTTGCTTTTTATTTTGCCTTGCTCCCTTTTGACAGGTCCATTGCCCTTACTGCCTTTATCGTCAGCTTTATTCCAACCGCAGTGGCTGCACCAATCTTAGCGCAAATCATGAACAGAAATGTTGCTCTGGTTACTTTCTCTGTGATTTTAACTACGCCTGTCATTGCATTGACCACTCCTCTGTTATTACTTTTTGTACTGGACATTAGTAGTGAGTTCTCCATGATTGACCTTATTCTGCCTATTTTGAGTCTAATAGGGATTCCTCTGGTCAGTAGTCAGATTATTCGCTGGCTAGCCTCTACTAAAGTTAAGCAAAGCCTGAGCAAATTAGGGGTGATCACTTTTCCTTTGTTTTTGCTGAATCTGTTTATTGCTTGTGGAGATGCGTCCCTCTTCCTGCGGCAAAACACTGCGTTGAGTATTTATCTAATTTGGGGCATCTTTGCCATTACAGTAGTTGTAAGTATTACTCAATTTCAGCTCGGTCGTCTGCTTGGTAGAAAGGAAGAATCGGTAGAATTTAGTTTGTCCCTTGGCCGAAAAAATACCATGCTCGGCATCTGGTTAGCATTGACTTATTTCGAACCCTATGTGGTTATTGGTCCTGTTTGCTATATCCTTGTTCAGAATATTTATAATTCTTTTGAAATTTGGTATCTCGATCGCCGTGTAAAAACCAACAATTAATTATTTTGCCTTTGATGTCAAATAATAAATATCTTCTGGTGATTGGCGGGCCTACTGCAAGTGGAAAAACAGGTGT
>JAHDHW010000117.1:14057-17709 GCA_020631105.1 Saprospiraceae bacterium
GCCGGAGGTAGTGGCCTTTATATCCGGGCTTTATGCGAGGGACTGGACACGTTTCCGGAGATTCCGGCGGAGGTCAGGGCACAGCTCGTAGAGCGTTTCGAGCACGAAGGGCTGGAGTATCTTCAAAATAAATTACTAAGTCTGGACCCCGAGTATTATAAAACAGTGGATCGTCAGAATCCGCAGCGCCTGATGCGGGCTTTGGAAGTTTGTATCGGCAGTGGAAAACCTTACTCTAGTTTTAGAAGTGGCACTCATGCGCAGCGGTCTTTCAGCCCTATTTACCTTAAGCTTGAATGGGAACGAGAGCAACTTTACGAAAGAATAAACCATCGTGTTGACCTAATGGTCGATGCCGGCTTGATTGAAGAAGCCCGGGCATTATATCCAAAGCGGGCGCTTAATGCTTTACAAACTGTTGGTTATCAAGAACTCTTCGATTATTTCGCGGGGAATAGCACCCTTTCTGAAGCCATTGAACTCATAAAACGTAATTCAAGACGCTATGCAAAACGCCAGATGACCTGGCTGCGAAAACGTCCGCATTGGCAAGGTTTTGCGCCTCAGCAAACCGCTGAAATGATTCAGCACATCGAAAGCATCATTGCCCAATCAGAGTAAATCCAACACCTGCTCTGGTGGCCTTCCGATAATAGCTTTATCTCCTTTTATGACAATGGGCCGCTCAATTAATTTAGGATTTTCAACCATTGCTTTGACCCATTGAGCTTCCGTCAGGCTTTTACCTTTGAATTGCTCCTTATAAATAGCTTCTCCTTTGCGTAATAATTGCTCTGCTTTAATCCCTAGCTTCTGTAAGATTGATTTTAATTCTTTCTGAGTCGGTGGATTTTCGAGGTACAAGACGATTTCAGGTTCTAGCCCTTTTGAGTTGATTAACTGAAGGGTTTCGCGGCTTTTTCGGCAACGTGGGTTATGAAATATTTTCATGATTTAGGTACTGTTATTGATGGAGATAAAAGATGGTTTTGAGTAATACATTCCTTGATTTGTCCTATCAAGACGATTTATCAAGATTCTATTCGTCCGCTCTGTCACTCTAGTGACAATAGCACTAGACTAAAACGGAGGGCAAATTACGTTAAAATTTTACCTTTACGGTGTTAACTTTGGGCCAAAATCAAAGTATAACAATCTAAATCTAATTTAATTAAAATACCTTATGAAGAATTTTTTCCTATTGCTTTTTTGTGTTTCAGCTGTGACTAGCAGTTTTGGTCAATTGAATATGACCTACAAATCACATGTCGAGTACAATGAAAGCTTAAACGACATTTGGGGATATGCCGCACCAGATGGTCGGGAGTATGCAATTGTCGGACTTCGAAACGGAGTTTCTGTCGTTGATGTGACAGATACAGAGAACCCTGAAATAAAAGGCTACGCTAACGGGCCATCTTCTACCTGGAGAGATATGAAGACTTTTGGTGGTTATGCTTATATCACCAATGAAACTAGTGATGGATTATTAGTAATTGATATGACTGGTCTTCCTACTCCTCTAACAGAAGATGATTATTTCTATTGGGCACCTGCGCTGGATGGTTTGGGAACGCTTTCTTCTTGTCATAATATTTACATTGACGAAAATGGATATGGTTATCTGGTAGGTTGTAATGTAAATGCCGGAGGGATGTTGATCCTTGACCTATTTACTACTCCTGGATCTCCGGAGTTTGTAGCTGCAGGACCTGCAGTCTACGCACATGATATTTACGTAAGAGATAATATTGCTTATAACTCTGAGATTTACCTTGGAGCGTTTACAGCTTATGATGTAACGGATAAAAATAATGTTGCTGAGCTAGGCTCTCAAAACACCCCATTTAACTTCACGCATAATGCCTGGCTAAGTGATGATGGTGACTTTTTATTTACTACTGATGAGCAGAGTAATGCACCGGTCGGAGCTTATGATGTATCCGACTTAAGTGATATTAAAGAGGTGGATCAGTTTAGACCATTGGAAACTTTGGGAGACGGAGTAATCCCACATAATGTGCATGTCTGGAACGATTGGTTGATCATCTCTTATTATACTGATGGTTGTATCATCGTAGATGGTAGTCGACCGAATAATCTGATTGAAGTTGGAAACTTTGATACTTATTTCCCAAGCGGAACTGGTTTTAGTGGAGCATGGGGTGCTTATCCTTTCCTTCCTTCGGGAACCGTGCTTGTCTCTGATATTGGAAATGGCTGTTACATTCTTGAGCCAAATTATGTTAGAGCATGTTGGTTAGAAGGTCAGGTTACAGATGCTGTTTCTGGTGATCCGATTGATGGTGTAGCGATTGATATCCAGGCGAGTCAGATTAATCAGGCGAGTACAGACGGCGCGGGTGATTATGCCACAGGTATTGCAACAGCGGGTACTTACGATGTAATTTTCTCACATCCGGCTTACGAATCTTTTGTAGCTTCGGCGACTTTGGAAAATGGTGAATTGACCATATTAAATGTTCAATTAGGAGCGGCAGCGTCGCAAAGTGTTTCGGGACAGGTGATTGAAGCGGGTACCGGAACTCCAATCCCAGGTGCTAAAGTATACGTTAGTAATTCTATTTTGGATTACGAGGTAACGACAGATGCAGCGGGTGCTTTTAGCCTTCCTTCAGTAGTAGAAAGTGATTATACAGTTTATGCAGGAAGCTGGGGACACAGAAATATCGAACTTGACCTTGAGGTAGCAGGTAGTGCACAAGTACTTACCATAGAATTAGAAAAAGGATACCTTGATGATTTTATCATTGATTATAACTGGCAAGTGCAAACTACTGCATCTACAGGTGGTTGGTCCTGGGGAGAACCGGACGGAACTACTTTTGGTGGCTCGCAGAGTAATCCTGACTTTGATGTAGCTGGCGACATCGGTGACTTATGTTATGTTACTGGTAATGCAGGAGGAAGTGCGGCTAATGATGATGTGGATAATGGTTATACCAGACTTACTTCTCCAGTGATGGATTTAAGTACTTATAGTCAGCCGATTTTGACATTCAGCTATTGGTTCTTTAATGATGGTGGCAACTCTGCTCCTAATGATGAACTTAAGCTTTCTGTCTCAAATGGTACACAGACGGTGGAGATTATTTCTTACAGTACTTCTATTAGTTCATGGCAAAGTGAGGAGATCAATCTGGCGGACTTCATTACGATTACTGATAATATGCGAATCATTTACGAAGCATCTGATCAGGTGAATGATAATAATGGTCATTTGGTAGAAGCGGCGATTGATGCTTTTGAAATTACGGAAGGTAGTCCAGTGGCCGTATTTGAGTTGGATCAAACGACTGTTGATATGGTAGCAATGCCAAATCCGTTTAGTGATAACTTATCTGTTCGCTATTCTTTTGAAGAGCTACCTGCGGATGCTACGTTAAGAGTGTTTAATCTTCTTGGGCAGACTGTTGCTTCTTATCCATTAGAGGCTGCGAGTGCTACCATTGAGGTTAATCAAATTAGAGATAAAGGCGTTTACTTCTTACAGATTGAAGCAGATGGTATTCTTACTAATGCTATGAAGGTGATTAAGCAGTAGGTGCTGATACTTTTTACGCTTGTTTAGCGTATAACGAAGAAAGCCCGAATCTTGATGAAGATTCGGGCTTTCTTTTTTCTATTGTTG
>JAHDHW010000314.1 GCA_020631105.1 Saprospiraceae bacterium
ACCCTGTGCTCAGTAAGCCCCTTGAGATAATTTTGATTATTCGCGGAGTTCCATCTTCGAGAACTTCCATCAAACGAATGGGCCGATGGCCCTACACCCAAATATGGTTTCCCTTGCCAGTAAGCACTATTGTGCCGGGAATACCAACCTGGTTTGGCAAAGTTGCTAATCTCATAATGTTCGTAACCTGCCTTTGCACTTGCATCTAAGAGTTGCTCTAGTTGTCGGGCCGATTGTTCTTCATCGACGGCTGCTGCTTTTTTATGTCTTACAAAATGATCCAGCGCCGTGCCCGGCTCAACCGTAAGGTTATAGCAGGAGATATGCGGAATCCCAAAATCAAATACCTGCTGCATATTACTTTGCCATTGCTGGTCCGTAGTAGTGGGGGATCCATAAATTAAATCCACGGTTAGGTTTTCAAAACCGAATTTCAAGGCATCTTCAATACAGGTGTGAGCCTCTTTTGCATCATGCGCCCGATTCATGAATTTTAAATCTTCTTCCGAGAAAGATTGTATACCAATGCTCAGGCGATTTACCGGAGAGTCTTTTAGCATCTTTAATTTGTCAGCGTAAAGATCGTCGGGGTTAGCCTCCAGTGTAATCTCCAGGTCACTCGCTAGCTTGTAATGCTTTTCCAGGGTGCTGAAAATTGCTGTTAATTCTTGTTGTTCCAGTAAAGAAGGGGTGCCGCCTCCAAAGTAAATAGTCGCTACCTCTTCACCTTGTAAATAATCTTTACGCAATTCCAACTCCTTGATGATCGCTTCAACCATTGGCGTTTTATAGCGTAGTGAAGTTGAGAAATGAAAATTGCAATAGTGGCAAGCTTGCTTGCAGAAAGGGATATGAAGATAGATTCCAGACATTAGCTATGCAACGAATGTATTGATTATAGCGTTAAGAATAAGAATTGAACTTGGGTCGTGCTTTTGTGTTTTGCCTCGTTTCAGCGGAGGTTACGGCCCGCGAATAAAAAATACCTTTGCTAAAACATAAAGCAAAAATACCTTTTTTCCTGCTAGCTCTCCTACTTTGGGGACTAAACACCTTCGCACAACAAAGGTTTACATTGGAATTGAGCTGTTCCGATCAATCAGAGCGATTCGTCAAACAAAAAATTGACTATCAAGCCAATCAGCCGGACTCCCTTTCAGTGATTAAGGAATTACAAAAGGTAATTCGACAACTTCAGGGAGGGGCATATCTGGATGCTTCTATAGAAATCCTGGAACGACAGGACTCAACCTACTTCGCTACGCTACGTACCGGAGGCCTCTACGAGTGGGCCAATCTCAAAAACGGTAATGTCGATAAATCTTTTTTAAGTAAAGTTGGATACCGGGAGCGGCTCTATCAGGATAAGCCATTTTATTACCCCGATCTGGTCGAACTACAAGAGGCGCTCTTGGAATATGCCGAAAATAACGGTTATCCCTTTGCCGCAGTTTGGCTGGATAGTATCCAAATTAAAGACAAGCAAATTGAAGCAGTATTAATGCTGCAAAAAAATCAAATCGCCTTTTTTGATGAAATCAATATAATTGGGGATGCGAAAATTTCTACCGCTTATCTACAGAATTATCTGGGCATTATTCCTGGGGAGCCCTTTAGCAAAGCTAAAGTATTAAAGATTCGTAATCGAATCAAAGAACTCCCTTTTTTGAATGAGCGCCAAAACGCAACAGTAACTTTCTTGGGAGAAAAAGCGCGGGTCAATGTTTTTCTGGAACCAAAGAAAGCGAGCCGATTTGACTTTATCCTTGGTTTTTTGCCGACGAGCAATACGAGTATTGGCGTAAATCCTGATGTCCGCCGTTTTCAGGTGACCGCAACTTTTGAAGCGGATATGGCGAATCAATTCGGTCTGGGGGAGAGTATTTATCTGCAGTTTGAGCAATTGCGTCCGGAGACTCAGGAGCTTCAACTTCGTTTTGCTTATCCATATATTCTTAATCTTCCATTTGGTATCGATACGCAATTCGAATTATACAAAAGGGATACGGCCTACCTCGATGTAATCTCTGATCTTGGAGTACAATACCTCTTGGAAGGGGGTAACTACATCAAAGCCTTCTGGAATCGTAGTGCAACCAATCTTCTAAATATCAATACACAGGCTGTTCAACAATTCAGGCGCTTACCGTCTACGCTAGATGTTAGTAACTCGACTTTTGGTTTAGAATATCAATTACAAAAATTAGATTATCGATATAATCCGAGGCGAGGTTGGGCCACCTGGTTTCGTGGAGGTGCCGGCTTTAAAGAGATTCGGAGGAATGATGATATCATCGGATTAGAGGACCCAGATCAACCATCTTTTTCATTCGCCAGTCTCTACGATACGCTGAATCTAAATACGGTGCAATATAAAATTGCTGCGCATGTTGAAGGCTTCCTCCCGGTCTTTAGTAATAGTACCGTCAAAGGTAGCATTCGCGCTGGGGGGATATTCTCAGAGCAGGATATTTATTTCAATGAGCAATTTCGTTTAGGTGGAAATCGCATTCTTCGAGGCTACGATGAAGAAACTATTTTTGCTACGCGCTACGCAGTACTTACGCTGGAATACCGCTTACTGCTCGGGCAAAATTCTTACCTCTATACTTTCGGTGATTACGGAATTGTGGATAATAAGACAGTTGCTATCGATCGTACAGATTATCCTTTAGGGTTTGGAGCTGGGATTACTTTTGAAACGGGCGTTGGGATTTTTGGATTTAGTTTAGCACTGGGGCGTCTATCTGATGGAAGCTTTGATGTTCGGAATACGAAATCGCACTTTGGATACGTGAGCCTTTTTTAGATAGTGAGTTAGT
>JAHDHW010000118.1:0-4625 GCA_020631105.1 Saprospiraceae bacterium
AAAATAATTTAGTTCCGTCACTTAAGTATTTACAAAAAATTATGCCGTGAATTAATCTATTGCCAAATCATAGCTGCAGAATCATTTGATTACTTGTTTTATGCTATGTGAGTTGTTATTGATTGTAGTTTTAAATTAAAATCTAAAACCCTAGTGCTATCAAAACGTATAAAACGATAATTTCGTGAACTGCGATATATATATGTGAATAATCAAAAGCATAAAATCAGATAGCAGTCCTGAATGTCACGTAAAGAAAAATAATCAACTATCTTATTATCAGCGAGTTAGCTGGAGAATAGTTATTAGAAATAACTTCTTCTAGTTATCTGTAAAAAAATTAAGACTCTCTATGTTTTTAAAACGAAGTAATACTATATCAATCGTTCTGCTTTCAAGCCTCTGTTTATTACTTTTTTTCTCTGCTTGTACAGGGGGCAAAGGTAAAAATATTCCAGATGTTTCTCATATAGAACTTAATCTTAATATTGAGCGATTTGATCAGGATTTAATGGCTATGGATACGAATTTTGTCAAGAATGGAATGGATAGCCTAATAGCGCAGTACCCGATTTTTATGGGGGAAGTGTTTTTGCCGAAGGTGCTACCCTTTCTGCAGGACACCAGTATCATGCGGCAGTTTTTGATCTCCCCAGGTATTCAACAATTATATGATACGATTCAAATTGTATACGGAGATGACAAAAGTATAGAGCAGGAATTTGTACAAGCTTTTAAATTTTATAAACATTATTTTCCAGAGCGAAAAGTACCCCGGATTATCTCCTTCTTCTCTGAGTATACCTATGGGACATTTACCTATGAAGATGAACTTGTTGGAGTAGGATGGGATTTCTTTCTGGGGGCAGATTATCCATATTATAATCCAAGTTTTTTTCCGAATTACATCAAGCGGACCATGAATAGAGAGCACCTTGTTGCAAAAACAATGGAAGCTGTTGCCTCAGATATTGTTGGTGAAGGTGAAGGTGAGCGATTACTTGATATGATGATTAATAATGGAAAAAAACTTTACATTCTGGATGCTTTGATGCCCCATACGCCTGATAGTGTAAAACTAGGATATACCGCTAAACAGACAGATTGGGTGAATGAGAATGAGTTACAGCTTTGGTCTTATTTGTTAGTTGATGATCTCTTATATTCTACCAATCTTAGAGATATTCGAAAGTTAGTAGACCATAGTCCTTTCGGGACTTCGCAGATGCCGCAGGAAGCCCCTGGAAGAGCTGCTAATTGGGTCGGCTGGCAAATTGTGAAAAGCTTTATGGAACGAAATCCCGAGTTGGGTGTTCAAGAATTAGTAGCCATTAGTGATGCTCAGGAGATATTGAATAAAGCCCGGTATAAACCTAAACGGTAGGATTTAGCACTTATCTCTTTTATTATTTAAGGGTATTTACGTATTTTGTATAGCTGAATTAGTGTATTTGATTTAGTATATGTTGTAAACCGAACTATAAACTACTCATATTATTATGGCAAAAAGAAATATTCCAGTTGTAGACTTATCTAAGTTTGTAAAAGGGAATGCAGAAGAGCGAGCTTCTTTTGTAAAAGAACTTGGACGAGCATTTCACGAAATTGGCTTCGTTGGGGTTGTTAATCATGGAATTCCTAAAGATCTAATCGAAGATTATTATAAATCATCTAAAGCATTTTTTGGATTACCTGTTGATCTTAAAAGAAAATATGAAGTCCCTGGTCTTGCTGGACAGAGAGGATATACCTCTTTTGGAAAAGAGCATGCTAAACAATCTGAAGTAGCAGATTTAAAAGAATTTTTTCAATTGGGACAAGAGGTAAGTGATGGAGATGAGATCAAGTCAGAATATCCGGATAATGTTACGGTAGATGAAGTCCCTGCGTTTAGCCAAAAAGGACGAGAGCTTTATCAGGCATTTGAAAAAGCCGGAGCAGAGTTGCTACGCGCTATAGCTATTTACCTTGATTTGGGAGAAGATTATTTTGATGCTAAGATTCACAATGGGAACAGCATCCTCAGGTCAATTCATTATCCTCCAATTACGAAAGAACCAGAATCTGCCATTCGTGCTGAGCAACATGAGGATATTAACTTGATTACCTTATTAGTAGGTGCTTCAGCTGGAGGCTTGCAACTGCTGACAATGGATAATGAATGGGTACCGATTGTTCCGGAAGAAAACGAAATTGTGATTAATGTTGGAGATATGCTACAGCGACTGACTAATAATTATTTGAAGTCAACAACACATAGAGTTGTGAATCCGCCAAAAGAACTTTGGCATTTACCAAGGCTTTCAATCCCTTTCTTTTTGCACCCAAGGGCCACCATGGATCTAACCTGCTTGGATAAATGCGTGACAGCAGAGCAGCCATTAGTATATGAACCCATTACTGCAGGAGAATACCTAAATGAACGCTTAAGAGAGATAGGATTGAAAAAGTAAGCGATGAAAGACTGAATACTAAACCTTTTTGTAATAATTCGGTCTAATTTTCTGTTAACTTAGGACATTAATGGCCTTGAAGTCGTACCTTTGTACTAATAAAATTATCTATTATGGAAGCTCTACTTTTATTTTTTAGCATGGGAGGTTATGAAATCGTTGTAATTCTCTTTATTGTATTACTACTATTTGGAGGAAAGAAAATTCCCGAGTTGATGCGAGGCCTTGGAAAAGGAATCAAAGAATTTAACAACGCACGAGCTACAATTGAAGGGGAGATCAAAGAGGGAATGAAAGAAGTTGACAGTAAAAAAGTTGATAGCAGCAACTAGTTGTTTCCCATATTAAAGACACTTACAAAGCCAATTCCGGATTTCTGGAATTGGCTTTGTTGTTTGTGGTATCACTTTTGAATAACCTGATATTAAATTTAAATACTATGCAGCGGCTATTCTTTTACTTTTTATCTCTATTTATAATATTCTTTGCTTGTACTGAAAATACACAATACTCTACTAAAGATAATGTAGTAGTTGCTGAACCTCCAGCAACTACCAAAAGGCCAAATGCAATAGTGAGTGAAACGCCCTCAAATCCAGAAGCATCATCGATTAAGACCCATTCAGTACCTAATACATCAGCACCTCCTGCGACCAAAATGGATGAGTCAAGAATTCCACAAGCTGTTGAACAGGCAGGCGCCAAGGATTTAGTATATCCTCCTGCTTTTAAAGATTTCGATATTCCTATGTACAAGAAAGCGGATATTACGAATAACATCATGCTGGAGAATTCAAAAGGGAAATTTGGACAACGCCTCATGTTGGATTGCCCGGGGAGTCTACAAGAAGTTTATAATTTTTATGATGGATCTTTATTAAAGAATGGTTGGGAGAGAAATAAAACAATGGATAAGGAGCAATCAGATGCAGATTATCACTACCGGTCAGCACTTTATGATAAAGATGGATTTAGTCTATCTGTTTCTTTAATGGACGTTAAGCAGGGGATCGTAAAAGTAAATCAGATTCTAAAACAGAACTAGAGCAATAAATTTAGTGTTTTTCAAGATCAACTACTTTGATGTTAAAAGCTAATACTGCGTTAGGTGGAATGTAAGTGCCTTCTTCATCAATTTCCATAGGACCATAGGCGAATTTAGACGGAATGAGAATCCATCCAGTACTACCTTTTCTAAATTGGCCGATTGCTTCATCTAAACCCTGAATCACTTTTCCTTTTCCTACCACAAACTCTAAAGTAGTTTTACGGTCATAAGAGCTATCAAACTTGGTCCCATCTGTCAGGAATCCTTCATAATGAATACGCACTAAGTCCCCAGCTTTGGGCATATCCCCTTTACCTTTCTTTTTAATCGCATAGCTAACGCCTGAAGTCAGACGTTTCGTTTTCAATTTATGATTGACAGCATATTCATTAATGACTTTTTGATCATCTAGTAATTGCTGCTTTTGAGCTCTTTCAAAGGCAACTCGCTCCCGCTCGTCCAGCTTTTCCATATACTCATCATACTCCAGTTCATCCATTACCTGTAGTACTTCAACATCGTATATTAAGTCAGCGTCTGGCGGAATAATTTTCCCCGCACCAGTAGTTCCATATCCCAATTGCGAGGGGACATAAAGTGTCCCTTTACTGCCGACTTGGAATTGCGGAATTCCGAACTCCCAGCCACGGATTACCTGGCGATAACCTAATTGAAAAACGAAAGGTTCTTCAGCCGAAGAATCAAAGGTAGTTCCGTCTAAAAGTTTTCCAATATAATTGATCATAACATAGTCGCCAGCCTTAGGATAGTCCCCGCTTCCACGAACATCTATATTGAAATACAAACCTTCTTCTGTTTGTTTAGTCTGGATATTATTTTGAAAAAGATAAGTCTCTAAATCAATAGAGTCGATTGGACTTGCAACTACTGATAAAAATGCAAAAACAAGAATGGGACATAAAAGTAATCGCTTCATGGTTGATATGTAGATTTTACCTATTAACGTATTAACAAATATCAGCATATTCAATGCCAACTGCCTTTTTTAAAAATACTTTAATTTTTATTTAACGAGTAAGGCCTAAAAGCAAAAGCGAATGAATAACCCTTTATTCATTCGCTTTTGCAGAGATAGAGAAGGGACCAAATCAAAGATCATACTG
>JAHDHW010000118.1:4725-9073 GCA_020631105.1 Saprospiraceae bacterium
CGGGAAAAACATTTCATTCCAAAGTGATTATTATTCTGACGAGATAGACGACTGTCTCCGGCATTACTTTCAATTAACCCCTGAGCTAAGGTAATACTTGCCGGGATGCCATACTTGCGCATTTCAGCGCTTGCGACATCTTTAAAACGATTGACGTAATTGAGTTGACGTTGTTTTTTTGAACTAACAGCGCTATTCGTTTCATGGTATGTCATGTTCGAATAAGTGTTGCCTAAGTTGTCATTCCCTTCTTGAGGTGGAGTTTTGTCCGCTACGGTCATAGTAGAGACTGTAGTTTTATCTAGATCCAAAAAGTTGCCGAGCGTCTCCCCAAGGGAAAACTGCTCGACAGAATTTGGAATAATATCCGAATCGGTATTGAGCTGAAACTGGAGGTTAACATCATTTTTAACCAGCATAAACCCTATTGCAAACAGTAAAGTGATTTTGATACTGTTCTGTAATAGAAAATGGAAAATTGTGTTTAGTAGCATTTGCATTAATGTAAGATTCAACTGAATTAGTTTTCTCATGATGTTGCGTTTAAGGGATGTGTAATAGTATGTTTGAAAAGATGATACAAATTAAAACAAAATGTTTTAAATAATCAAACATTTCAAAACATTTTTATTTCGCCGATGGAATAGGATAAGATTTTAGTGGGACAGATAAGTAAATTGATGCTTTGGGGCAAGTTGAAAACTTGCCGGATTCATTCCGTTTCAAGTTACATTGCGATTTGCATCGCTGCTTAAACTTAAAACAAGTGGTGTTACACTTTGTAAGTGTTTATGAAAATATTTTTAATGAAGAAAGCAAAGAGAGGATAGAAGGAATTACATCGAAGCCCCGTTTCAGTGGTCGTTCGATGATACATCGATTAGGATCAGCGAATAAATAAAAAACGCTTCAGGAAAATAACTTAGGGAAATTGCAGGGTGAAAATATTTTTTATTCGCGGATTCCCCGACCCGATAGTCATCGGTGCCGGCTCTTCCTCTGCAGCATATCTTTCGCATTTAAAGATGTTTTGAATAAACCCCTCTCTCTGTGTTAGCCCCTGTTTGTCATTAGCCTAACTTAATCCAGAAAGTCTTCTTCTATAGCGAGTCGGTCCTTATAATCTTTTAGGAATGCTTCGATGCGTTGATCAGTATCTGTTGGTCTTTTGTTTTCTTCACCGTTGGTGGCCATGTAAATAGTAGAAGACGGAAATGCAAAGCTAATACCGATTTGTTCTGCCAGGCGAAGTATTGCCAACATTAGTTCTTGCTTAGTTTTTACTTCTTCATCGAAAGAACCAACGATCAGAAAAGTTCGAAATGCAATTGTCAGGGCAGAAGCATCAAAGGCACTTAGCTTAACTAGATAGCCTTCTTTACGTGTTTTTGGATGATTTAAAATGATCTGCTCCAGCGTCTGAATAAACTTTTCGATAAGATCCGGAGGTGTATCATAAGTGATTCCCAAAGTGGTATTATATATCCGGAATACTCGAACGCCTTTATTCGTGATAGCATCATTCACAATTGTACCATTCGGTACAGAGATAATTGAAGTGTCAAGCGTTAGTATTCTGGTCGTACGAAAACCTACCTCTGTTACGGTACCTTCTACTCCGCTTCCAATGATATAATCTCCAATTTGAAAAGGACGATCAAAGAAAATCATTGCAGATCCGATTAAATTTTTGACCGTGTCCTGAGCTGCCAGCGCCAGCGCTAAACCTCCTATTGATACTCCGGCGATCAGTGCAGTAACGTTGACATCCAGCAATTGGAGGATATGGAGTACACCAAAAAGCACGAAGATGACTTTAAGGGACCTTCTTATGATTGGAATTAACTGCTCATCCATTCGGTGTGTAGTACCTTTTGCATGTAATAGAGCATATTGCATGATTAATCTAACAATACGAATGGCAAGTGTAACAACAAGAATCGTCATCACAATTCTTAGTGCAAGGATTACAATTGAAGTGATCTCGATAGGAAGTTGGAGTACCGGAACTAACAATCGGATGACATAGAAAAGGGCAAGCAGACTTAGTGCTTTAACGATATTTAAAATTAGTGCATCCTCCAGGAATTCTGAATTTAAATACAAGCGAAGTACCCGTTTGATGAGTGGCATTAATACACCTGTTAAGATGGTATAGAATAATAAACCCAGCAGTAGGATAATTGCAAAAGATAAATACTGCCAGGTGGCCAGACCAAGTATTTTTTGTTGTCCCATGCGAGGTAGTAGAGTCAGCAAACGGTCTGTTCCGAAGGGATAAGCCTTTTTATGTAATCGATTAATTCGCTTAACCGTCTCCGCTGAAAAAAGCCATTCTCCATTTATTCGTTCCAGATAGATGTCTGGCACTTCGTTCGGGAAAGGCGTATAGTAAGCCTTCTGCGTAGTACTGTCAATATAATCTGGCTCTTGTGGCAGTTGGTTGAGTCGAACATATAGTCCATTTGCATCAAAAACTTGCTTGATTTTAATCGCATCCCCAATTAATTCTAAAGAATCTTTGGCCCGGGATAGTGTCACAGCTGCAAGCTCCGGGAAGTAAGTGTCAGGCTGTAAATAGTACAGATGCACATACATAGTGTTATAAGGGGTCTCAAGCGTTGGTTCGGGAGCGTTAGCTGATTGAGAAATGCCAAGATATGCTGAGAAAATAAGGAATGTAAGGAGCGAGAATAATTTTTTCATTTCGTTTTATGATGCTTTTATGCGAAGATATTAAAAGCGCTTGACTTTAAATCTGTACTTATTATAAAGGTATTGGCATTTGAATTTATCATGTCACAAACACTGCTATTTATGGCAAGGTATACATATTAATAAGTTTTAATATGCAATCGGAAACAGGGGATTATTATTTACCCACTTCGCAATCCCCAGGTCATTCCAAAACCGTTTTTACTACATCCCAAACCGAAATTAAACGGAGCCTGCTCGCACTAGGTTTCGTGGGGTTTAGTATGCTATCCAGTACCTTTTAACCCGGTAATCTAAGTAATCCAGACATTGGATCGCACGCTGATGTTTGTGCTTAGATAAATTTAGCTAGGAAAAGGTACCGGTAGCCATCTATCCTGTTATCCAAGAATGAATAGTAAGTAACACTACAGACCATCGTGTCTGTTAGTAGTGAATTAGAGGAAACACACCTTTGGTCTCGCTTTAGCAAGAATGCTATTAGCGTATAAAGAAATATTAAGGAATAGAATCTCTAATGTGTCGACTACGTCGCCAGTGATTAATCATTAATCGCTGGCGTCAAGTGGTCTATTCATTGAGGTTTTTGAATTAAAATAATTTGGGGAATCCCAAAGCCATAGCGAATCATACAATTATAACCTTAGGCCTTCTGATAATCAAAGAAGGTTAAGGATCATCATGAAGAAAAAAGAATCACCTACTGCTACAAAGTGGTAGGTGTTGCGCGATGTTGCGCCTGATTAAGTATTAAAAAACTAAACCCTTTAAATCCCCCTTTTATGAACAGAAAAAAAATACTCACCAGTATAGCTTCATTATGGCTATTGATTCTGCTTGCTGTGCCAGTGCAACTCTGGAGTCAGGCGAATTGTAATGAAGCACCATGTGCTGCGTCACTTGTAGGAAATGGCCCGGATCTTTGTGATTCAAAACTTTATTGCTCCAACAGTGGAAGTGCATTTGGCTATCTGGTTTGCGGCCCTGCTGCCGATACAGATGGTTGTGGAATAGATGCATCTATTGCTTCTATTCCAGCTGCAAATGGTGACATTGATTTATTGTTACAAGCTGCAGATGATACCAATAATGGTTGTTATGAAACAGGCGATCATGTCCAATGGGTTCGCTTCTTTACGGATGATTTTAATAATCAACTAAAAATACAAGGAGTAGGTGTAAAAAGTTTTGTGCTTTATTGGAGCCCAGGAGGATGGGATCCGGATAATGATCCACAAGCAACGGCTGCAAGTCTATGTGATGACCCTTCGACAGATTTACAAATAGTAGGGTCTTGCCATATCCAGAATAAGTATGAAATCTTTACGAACACTTCTAGTACTGCAGAGAGAAACCTTTATTATGTGGCATTAATTTATGATGATGTATCAAATGGGACCGTCAATCTAAAAGCTAAGGAATGTGAGGCAGTAGGTCCAACCTGTGAGCCTGCAATCGCTTGCCCGGATGATCTAACAGTAGAATGTGATAATACTGCTGCCATAGATGAATGGTTATTAAATGTCACAGCAGAAAACTGTGGGGGAGCAGAAGAGATCAGTAATAATTTTGATATGGTAGATTTTGTCGGTTGTTCGGAGTTGAAAGACTATGAGGTAGAATTTAGTTTAGA
>JAHDHW010000118.1:9173-12149 GCA_020631105.1 Saprospiraceae bacterium
TAGATTTTGTCGGTTGTTCGGAGTTGAAAGACTATGAGGTAGAATTTAGTTTAGACGGTACTGATGTGACTTGTACCTCGACGTTGACAACCACAAATACAAGTATAGCCTGTCTACCGGATAATGTTCAATATACTTTATCGGCAGGGGCATGTGAGTTCCTCGTTACTCCGGGCGATGTATTAACTCCGGGGAGTAATCCTGCAGGTGTTACGATTATGTTGTTTTATGATGAAGCGATGACGGACCCGGTTCCGACCAGCCCAGTATTGACAGCCGCAGAGATTGGAATTACCGTTTATATTAAAGCAATTGGCCCAACGGGTATTAGTTGTTGGTCAAGTACCAATAGAGTTGAGGATAAAACGAAGCCTCAAATAGTTTGCCCGCCTGATTCAACAGATGTTACTTGCCTGGATGACTTAAGTCCATCAACAGAAATTAGTGCAGTTGCTGGATTTCCTGTAGGTGATGGAACCACCGTTGTTGATAATATGGATGGTACTTACACGGCGGATAATATTGATGCCTGTGGAAATACAACTTTATCATTTACGGATGAAGTAACAGATGTTTGTGCAGCGGATACTGTAAGTATTGTTAAACGTACTTGGCTTGCTATAGACGAATTTGGAAATGATACTACTTGTATGGAATTTTTTGTTGTATTGCTTCCTGATGACCCGATTGTGTTCCCTGGTACAGAAGTATTAGAATGTAACTCAACGGACGCTCCGAGTATAGATCCTGATAGTACGGGATATCCACAAATTGGAGGTGAAGATATTAAGAACACAGCAAATGCTTGTGACTTGATTGCCTTATTTTCAGATCAGACAACCAGCAATTTTATGTGTACAAACGGCGTCCTGATTACACGGTCGTGGACAGTATATAGAAATTGTGATTGGACAGTATTAGGAACAGGTGTTCAAATTATTAAGATCATGGATACCCAAGCTCCGGATCTTACCTGCCCTGATCCGTTTACGGTCAATGCGAGTTCAGGTGATTGTACAGGTCAGGCCATTTTACCAGCCCCTACTGTTACAGATGATTGCTCTACTTTTACAGTTGAGACAACTGTGGAAAACGGTACAGTTGTAGGATCTGCGGTGTTTGGTTTGCCATTAGGTGATACAGAAGTTACCATTACTGCAACGGATGATTGCGATAACGACAGCACTTGTACTTATATCATTACTGCAGTAGATATGACGCCTCCGATTCCTGTTTGCGAAACAAACCATACCATTGGAATTGTAACTAGCCCAACAGATGTTTCTGCAGAAGTATTTGATGATGGTAGTGAAGATTATTGCGGAGCGGTAACTTTCACGGCACGTCGAATGGAAGGTACACAATGTACGGCTGTGGATGCAACAGATTTTGCAGAAACAGTACCTTTCTATTGTTGTGACATCGGTGAAGATATAATGGTAGAACTGCTTGTTGAAGACGAAGCAGGCAATACCAACTCTTGTATGGTAAGTGTAGAAGTTCAGGATAAGATTGATCCTATCATCACTTGCCCATTGCCGAAAACGATAGAGTGTGATGCAGATACGAGCGCAGCCAATACCGGCCTTGCAGTTGCTATTGATAACTGTGTTACAGTAGCTATTACTCGATCAGATGTAGAAAACATAACAGATTGCCACGTAGGGACGATTGTCCGAACCTTTGTCGCAACAGATGCGGTAGGTAGAACTGCAAGCTGTGACCAAATCATAACAGTTGAAAACTCTGACCCATTTGATGGGGATACTGATATTGCTTGCCCGGCTAATCTGGTTGACCCTGGATTGGATTGTACTGCAAGTTTTGATCCTGCGGATACGGGGGAGCCTGTCTTAACAAGAGATGCCTGCGATGTACTTGGGCAAAGTAATCCAATGGATGAGATTATTTTTCCGGAAAATAATGCAATAGATGATTTCCTTTTTAAAATTCAAAGAACCTGGACGATAGTAGATTGGTGTAGATTAGATGATGATGGCGAACCAGAAGAATATACTTGTGTGCAGTTTATCAAAGTTGTGGATAATGATGCTCCAATATTTTCTTGCCCATCTGATGTAACGGTATCGCCAGGGTTAGACCTAGACTTAGAAGTAACGAATATTGCTGATAACTGTACAGATTCTGCAGATATCCTAATTACTTATGAAATTGACCAAAATTTTGACGGAACAACATTTACACCAGACGTTAGCGGAACAGGCCCTGATGCAAGTGGCCCGACAGGCCCGGGTACAGATTATCCATCAGGAGATAATCGTGTAATATTTACGCTGACAGATGATGCAGGAAATGCCTCTACTTGTGTGGTAGATGTAAGCACCAATAGTCAAATTGGTTGTGATATCATTGTGATTGAAGTTGATGATTTACATGTCGTTGAAGTTGGATTTACAGGTAGCGGAACATTAAATGCCAGTGAGCCAGCATTATACAATGGTGTTGTTCCGGGTAATCCTACCGTGTCATTAGATGGAACATTTGGTTCATTTGCAGCAACCGTTCCTTTTACCTGTGCAGATTTGGTAAATGATACAACAACTTTGGTTGATCTTTTCTTAGAGTTTGATGATGGAGCAGGAGGTAGAACTCAATGTCCCGCAACTATTAAAGTAGCAGACCTGACTAATCCTCTAGTTTCTTGTGAGCCAAATCCAACTGTTGAGATATCTAGTGGAGCACCTTACGAATTCACTCAGTCGGATTTAGTAAGTAATGTATTGGATCAGTGTACAAATACAGCAGACTTAACTTTTAAGTTTACACCAGCTACTATTGATTGTGGGTTCTTAGTGACTAATGGTAATAACTCTGAGATATCAGTGACAGTTCAAGTTTTTGATAGAGCAGGGAATGAAGGCGGATGTTCTTCTGATGTCACCATTACAACTAATGATAACCTCTGTGCAACATCAAATATCAGTAGTTCAGTTGCAGGTATAATCGAAAATGAGG
>JAHDHW010000118.1:12249-17518 GCA_020631105.1 Saprospiraceae bacterium
CTCTGTGCAACATCAAATATCAGTAGTTCAGTTGCAGGTATAATCGAAAATGAGGAAGGTGTTGAGGTAGAATACGTACATATAGAAGCTTCCGGAGCCGGGATGTTGGAAGAGATGATGACTACAGAGACAGGAGATTATAATTTCATTTTGAATAATGATGATAATTATGTGATTACACCGGAGCGAGATGATAATCCCTTAAATGGAGTATCAACACTTGACCTGATTCGAATCAATCAGCATATCTTACAGGTAGCACCGCTTGGTTCACCTTACAAAATTATTGCAGCGGATATCAACCGTTCGGGAGAAGTAACCACCTTCGACCTGGTAAACTTACGTAAGTTGATCCTGCACATCGATACAGAGTTTAATAATAATACTTCCTGGAGATTTGTGGACGCAGGCTTTGTTTTCCCGAATCCTAATGATCCGTTTGAGACGATATTCCCGGAGGTTTATACAATTAACGGACTCTCAGAAGATATGCAAGCAGACTTCGTAGCGATTAAGGTTGGAGATGTAAACTGCAGTGCTTCCGCAAATGACCTGGTAGGTGATGCAGATGATCGTACGACGGAGCAACCATTACTTTTACAAGTAAAAGAACAAGCCTTGAATGTAGGTGAAACTTATGCGGTTGACTTCTCTTTGAATGAAGTAGAACAGCTGCAAGGATACCAGTTTACCCTACAATTTGACCCGGCAATGTTGAAGTTTGAAGAGCTGCAGCTTGGAGACTTACCTGGTTTATCCGAAAGTAACTTTGGATTGCAATTCGTTGAGCAAGGATTTGTAACCCTTAGCTGGCACGTTAGCGAAAAAATAAATGTTGAGCAGTCAAAAGCATTTACTATGCAATTTACTTCTGCAGCAAATATAAACCTGAGTGAGGTGATTTCTATTAGTTCCACTTATACCAAATCGGAAGCCTATACTGCTTTAGGTATTACACCTGTAGCGCTGGCATTCGAGACGACGAATGGTTTATTTACTCAACAGTTTCAGTTGTTCCAAAATCGACCGAATCCGTTCAAAGGAGAGACTGTTATTAGTTTTCAATTACCTGAGTCCGGAGAAGGAGCTCTAACCATTTACGACTTGACAGGTCGAGTGGTGAAAACTATTAAATCGACTTTTACCGCAGGCTATAATGAAGTAGCACTTAGCAGTAATGAATTATTAGGCGACGGCGTCTATTATTATCGATTGGAAGTTGCGGACCAGTCTGCAATGCGTAGAATGATACTGCTAGAATAGGAATATTAATTTTTCATGAGATCAATATGTGAAAGCGCTGTTCGGAGTAATCCGGAACAGCGCTTTTTTTATTTTTTACATTGTGTGTAGCAATGATTGCCTGATAGCCTACCAGAATTAATTCCCTCTTTTTTCAGCCATGATCTGAGCGTAAGTTTTATACGTTAAAGTAGCAGGTGCTTCGATGACAAATAACTTACCTGAGGTACTACTTTTTATTCGCAGATTCTGCGTGTCGCTGATCAAAACGAAATCATCCTGCTTTGCCGCTTCATCATTAATTTTAAGCAGCCCCGTTCGAACGTAAATAGCTGCAATCTTCTCGTTTTCTAGCAGATGCTCAAAATCATTCTCGTATTCGATTTCATAAATTAGCATACCTGGAGCGTCCATGCGTAGTGGTCCTCCGTTTCCGGTGAATTTACGAATGCGGTAATGCTCTTTTTCGTCAATAGGGAAGTCTGCGGCTTTATAATCATCATAAGAGGCTTCTTGTGCTAATGTTCGATTTAGATCCGGATCAACCCAAATTTGGAACATCACAGCGTCTTTTTCCATATGCTCAGCATGACTAATCCCGTTTCCTGCACGGATGATTTGCACATCCCCTTCACTAAGTGCCTGCCAGGCATTTAGCTTAGTATCAAAATGACGAATATTTCCTCTGAGCACGAAGGACATGATTTCGAAGCCCTGATGCGGGTGTAGGCCGATAGTGCTGTCCGTTCTTGCTTCGGCATAAGCCCAATAGAATAAGTTAGAAAAGGGCTTTCCTTCTCCACCATCATTAGGGAATCCGATCGGTTTGTTTTCGATGATTTCGCCGCCATTGAAGGCGCCATAACCTTGTTGTTCTTTAGGGATGACTTTGACTGACATATGAGCGCTTTTTGGAGGTCAACGTAAACTTAACTTGCTTGTAATATAAAAGAGAATTGACGAAACGCCAACTCTCTTTTAAATTAACTTTATATATACAATGTAAAGGTTAAATTGTTGAGTGGAAAGATTCCATAGCAGCTTTCAAACCCGCAAGATTTTGTTCCTGAATAGGGGATAAGGGTAGTCGTACTTCTCTTGTACCAATACCTAAGATTTCAAGCGCAGCTTTAATTCCAACCGGGTTGCCATCAGCGTATAACCAAGGATGAATATTTAGTAAATCGAGGTGGATCTTCTTTGCTGTTGCGAAATCTCCGTTGATTGACTTACGAATCAAATCAGAGAAAGGCCCTGGATAAGCGTTAGCGATTACAGAGATGACCCCGTGTGCGCCGCAGGCGATCAGCGGAAGAGCGGTAGGATCGTCACCGGAGAGTACTAAAAAATTTTCTGGAGCATCTTTGATTACCTGAGCGCCTTGTACCAAATCACCCGTAGCATCTTTAACTCCGATAAATTTATCGTTTGCTTTAGCTATTCTTACCACCGTTTCCGGAGACATTGTCGAAGCGGTTCGTCCAGGTACATTATAAAGAATGATAGGTTTTGGACAAGCATCGGCAATCTTCATATAATGCTGGAAAATGCCTTCCTGAGTAGGTTTTATATAAGACGGACTACTTGAAAGAACTGCATCTACGCCTTCAAAATTAAACTGATGGATACGGCCTACAAGGTAATCTGTCCGGTTACTACCAAAATGCCCGGCAACGATAGGAAGTCGACCCGCATTTATCTTTATGGTAAAATCGAGTACTTCTCGGCATTCTTCGGTATAAAGTGTAACTGCTTCGCCGGTAGTTCCTAGAGACACCAAATAATCTACACCACCCTCAATAACATGATTGATTAATTGCTCGAGTGCATTATAATCAACTTTGCCGTTTTGCATTGGAGTTGCTAAAGCGACCCCGGTTCCTCTGAATGAATTTTGATTCATGCGTTTGAATGATCTTATTAAGATAGAAATCTACTTCTTTTAAATAATGTTTAATGCCTTTGCCTTGATTATCAATCATTAAATCATAGCAATAGGTGTTCTCGGTATAAGGTCCAACTCTAAAATGAGCCCGGGATAAAGCTGCTAGGTATTCCAGGGGTAAACAAGATTCATCATATATGCAAATCAAAAAATCAAAAGTATTATTTGCGTAAGTATCGATGACGTTTGTTTTCGGACGACCTAACCAGTCAAGATCGTTCTTGTTAATCGCCTTAAACGAAAATCCGGATACATCTTGCTTATAGTCAAAGTATCCAACGCTGGTTACCCGGGGTTTAGTTTCCTTGATTTGGTTAATAAACGGTAGGACCTGGTCACGTACTTTTGGGTTTGTGGCATCAAACAAAATACAGACAGATTGAGCATCTGCAAATGATATAGGCTTTCGACGGACGTCTAATTGCCTGAGCATCCGTTGCAGGAAATGCGTACGCATCTGGCTTTGCCAGTTTTCTAGAATTCTCATGAGTATGTTATATGTGATCGCGTTTGTGAAAAGACGAGATCAGCTAGCTGTACTAAAGTAAAATTAATTGCTTCGAGCTCTATATTGAATAAAGCCTGTTATACTTTTTCTTCTGTAGTCGTTTTCTTTCGACTATAAACGCCCATGGTGCTGTATTTGTTAATTCTGGCCTTTATCCGGTCTTCAGGAGAAAGCTCCATAAGTTCAGAAAGTTCTTTTTTCAAATGACGTTTGAGTAGTTTGGCCATTTCATCAGGAAGGCTATGTGCTCCTCCAAGAGGTTCTTTTACGATGCCATCTATAATACCAAACTCAGACATATGATCCGGAGTAAGTTTAAGTGCTTCCGCAGCTTGTTCTTTGTAATCCCAGCTTCGCCAGAGAATGGAAGAACAGGATTCTGGAGATATAACAGAATACCAGGTATTTTCCAGCATATAAACTCGATCCCCTAATCCTAATCCAATTGCTCCTCCCGAAGCACCTTCCCCGATTACATAGCAAAGGATCGGTACTTTTAACTGAGCCATTTCAAAAAGATTGCGAGCAATCGCTTCAGCTTGTCCTCTTTCTTCGGCTTCAATTCCCGGATAAGCACCAGGAGTATCAATCAAAGTGACTACAGGAAGATTAAAACGCTCTGCTAGCTTCATCAAACGAAGGGCTTTACGATATCCTTCGGGGTTAGCCATCCCAAAATTGCGATATTGCCGCATTTTGGTATTAACTCCTTTTTGATGCCCCATGATAACTACATTTATCCCGTCTATATTCGCTAGTCCTCCCACAATAGCCTTATCATCTTTGAAATATCGATCACCGTGTAATTCAACGAATTTTTTACACATCTGATTGATATAATACATGGTATATGGTCTTTCCGGATGACGGGAGAGTTGTACTTTTTGCCATCCCGTCAGATTACTGTAGATATCTTTCCGAGTTTGCTTGATTTTCTTTTCGAGCTCACCAATCTTATCTGATACATCGATATCACCTGCTTCGCCAACTTGCTTGATTTTATCAAGCTGTTGATAGAGGTTTTCCAAAGGTTTTTCAAATTCTAAAAAAACCATAAATTATTCATTATAAGTGGATTACAGGCAAAATAGCCAGGGTACTCCAACAGTTATTGCAATAATGGATGTCATGCGCCCTTAAAGTCTGATTAGTCAAACAATAAGAACATTTGTGTACAAAAGTAGTAAATCAAGGTTATGAATCTTTTGGAGAGCAAACTTTTTTTAATTTTTTGACAAAAAAATTGACACTTTCAAAAATCCATCTTACATTTGCAATCGCTAAAGACAAATGAGTCATAGCTTAAACACTTAATGGTCCGGTAGTTCAGTTGGTTAGAATACCTGCCTGTCACGCAGGGGGTCGCGGGTTCGAGTCCCGTCCGGACCGCAAAGGCGCTTCAGTAATGAAGCGCCTTTTGTGTTTTAAAAAGCGCCTTCTCTAAAATGAAATATTACACTTAATATGCTCTAGTCGGGGTGAGACATGATAGATTCTGAAACCAATGAACTTGGTTAGCATACCTGTCCCGGTGCAACCGGGAGGGTCGTGTGTTCGAGTCCTTCCGGTTATAC
>JAHDHW010000119.1 GCA_020631105.1 Saprospiraceae bacterium
GTAACAGGGGAGTAGGAATGTTTGAATTATTATTAGTACTACACAACCATATAACTACATTTTATGTACAGATTAATTATTATTTTTTCGCTGATTCTAGGCGCTTCCAGCGCTTTACGTGCTCAGATCGACATCGCTGACGCTCGTACAATGCCAGAAGGTTCGACAGTGACTATTGAAGGGATTGCGACCAATGGTGCAGAGCTTAGTATCATCCGTTATATCCAGGATGCTACCGGAGCGATAGCGGCTTACCCTGGAGCGGGTTCAGCAGCTGATTTTCCGGATAATGTAAATCGTGGAGACCTCGTGCAAATTACCGGCGAATTAAAATCATTCAATGGTTTATTAGAGATTGATCCGATAACCAGTTATAATGTTATCTCTTCAAATAATACTTTACCGGACCCACTGGTCATTACACCAAATGGGATCAATGAAGAAAATGAAGCTAAACTATTACAAGTCAACGGCGTAACCTTCGAAGATGGAGGGAGTACTTTTGCAGTGGGAAATTATACGATTACTGCATCTGGAGAGTCTTCTGAGATTTATGTGCGCTCTGGTCATCCTTTAGTGGGGACTTCCATTCCGCTGGCAACCGTAAATCTAACAGGTATAGGTTCAGAGTTTAATACAATCTACCAATTACTTCCTCGCGATCTTGATGATATTGAGATTGCCGACAATTTCTACTTTACAAGTACACCGAAACAAAGCAATATCACAACAGAGAGTTTTGATATTGCCTGGTCAACGAATGTTGAAGGTTCTACGGTTGTACGTTATGGTACTACTACAGATCTCGGACAAGAGATAAGCGGAAGTGGAAATGCAATGGACCATAGTATTAGTATTGATGGATTGGAGCCTGCTACCTTCTATTATGTTCAGGTCGTTTCTGATAATGGTAGTTCAGAGATTTTGTCTCCGGTTAAGATTTACTCTACAGCTTCTAATAGTACCGGAGCGATGCGTGTCTATTTTAATAATGAAGTAGATGGTTCTTTTTCTAATGGATCTTATCCGATCAATACTACAGGAGCAGCTCTTGAAGCGGCGATTATTAATAAAATAAATGAAGCAGAATCGACGATTGACCTGAGTATTTATAATATTAACCGGACGACCATTGTTGCTGCTTTGACAGAGGCTCATAATAATGGCATTCAGGTACGGTATATTGCGGATGATCAAACGGCTAATTTAGCATTATCTGATCCTACACCTCCGTTCCCAATCTTTAAAGGAAATGCTGGAGATCCTCTGATGCATAATAAATTTGTAATTATTGATGCGGAGTCAGAAGATAATTCCTGGGTACTTACCGGATCTACCAACTTCACAGCCAATAATATTGCTGAAGATTATAATAACCTGATTGTTATTCAGGACCAGGCACTTGCGAAAGCCTATACCCTGGAGTTCGAAGAAATGTGGGGCACAGACGGGCCAAATCCGGGTATTTTTAATGTTCGTTTTGGAGAAAACAAATTCGATAATACACCGCACTTGTTTAACATCAACGGCGTAATGGTTGAGTCTTATTTCTCACCTTCTGATAATACGACGGTAAATATCGTAAATGCCTTGGCTACAGCGGATGTAGATTTAGAGTTTGCCCTACTTACCTTTACGAAGAATGAGTTGGGAACGGCTGTTCGTGATGCCCATGTGGCAGGCGTTAGTGTTCGTGGAATTATTGATAATATCAATGATCAGGGATCAGAGTACGAATGGTTACTGAATCAGGATGTTAACGTTACGCCGGATAACAGCACTACTCAGACACACCATAAATATGCGATTGTTGACGCTACGGCTCCTAACTCTGATCCAATGGTAATTACCGGATCACATAACTGGTCAAATGCGGCAGATACTCGTAATGATGAAAATACGCTGATTATCCATGATGCGGATGTTGCGAATATCTTCTTACAAGAGTTTGAGGCTATTTGGTGTCGTGCTACTGGTGGCGCATCTTGTGTCACGGGAGTAGAAGAGATTGAAATTGAAGGATTTGAAGTTGCCTTAAGTCCAAACCCAGCAAGTGATATTGCGATTGCCAATATGGAGATTGAAAATGCGGATGACTTGACGATTCTTTTGATGGATGCTCAGGGACGCTTACTGCAATCAACTTTCCTTAAGAATGTTCAGGGCGAAGTTAGTGAAGAAATTCTGGTTACGGGCTTACCTGCTGGAATGTATTACGTTGCATTCAAAATGGGGAATGGTGTAAATGTTGAACCATTGATGGTTAAACGATAAGCTCATATCTTGTTAGGCTAAAAATGCCGAATCATCTAACTAGGTGATTCGGCATTTTTATTTATAGATATAATTGGAAGATTTAAATTGATTTCTTTATCGTCAATCTTTTATGAAATTTCAGCCTGTCAAGATAACAACTTATCAATAATTTTGATCCATCATTTAGAACCAATTAAAAGATAATTACTCCAGATGATATTCTTTAAGGATACAGCGAATTTCACTTGTTGGGACGCCGGCATAAAATACGCTACTGTAAATGATGCCAATATCTTCGGCAAAATAATCATGCGTTTCGTTTTCTAATCTTTCATCATTGATCATCATCACGCCTTCTTTATCCAGACACCTAAAGGTTCCTAAGTCCGTAAATTCATTAAAGAAATTATCTTTAACCGTATAGTCAATGGTAATAGAGAGCGAAGAAACTGACAGATCCGTACGATTCAAAATCCTATCCCGATCATGTGCTGCAAATACTATTTCTCCCAGATGATTAATCAGATAATCAGAGGAATCTCTCCAGTAAATAGTATCCTTTCTTTCCGTTTGAGACGGAGATAGTACATCCTTAGTAAGCATGAAATATTGCTGATCTCGTATTGATGTTGTACCAATAACTTTTATGGTATCATAATAGGTTCGATACACTCCTGAATAAGTAGTCAGATCATAATTAAGGATGTCATATATCCAGTAGTTTCCGACAGCAAGAGGAATGAATCTGGATGTTTCGGAACCTGGCTGGCCCATATCATCATCATCTTTACAAGAAGAGAGAAAGATTAAAGAGAGACCTAATAGTAATGGAAGTAACTTTAAGTTAGAGGATGTCATAGCTTTATCGTTTTGAGTTGTTTAAAAGTACTCTTATAACTTTATTGCACTTTAAAACATTGCCCATTAAATAGAACTTAAGAGTTCTCTGGCCTCTTTCGCAGGTATGTAATTGCTATCGGCGTTTTCCCAGATGATAAGGGCCTTTTCAATGGTGGATTTTGCTTTTGCTTTATCTCCCGTTTCATTATAAACCTTAGCAAGGTATAAAAGTATTTTTGGGTTACTTGGATTTACTTTCAGCATACTTTCATAATGAGCAATAGCCTTTGGATACTCTTGCTTAAGGGCATGTAACTCACCAATGATTTCGAAGTCTGTAAGTTTTAATTTAGACACTTCTACTGCAGACAAAATTGCTTCCATAGCTTTGTCATAATTACCAAGGATTTTTTCGGAATAGGCTTCGATGATATCATTTTGTACCCCTGCCTGATATTTAGATAAATCTTCACCACACTTATCCAAAGCAACTTTTATCATTTCCTTATTCTTACTAAAAATATAGTAATTCGCTTCGACCATACATTCAAAACTGCCTAATGCAGGATCAATCGAACGAGCAGCTTGTAACAGTTCTTCCAGAATACCTGTACGACCTTCCTGATCCATCATTGCAAGCATATACAGTGGACTAACCTTAGCCATATTTTGCATAAAGGAAGGCAGGCGACTGCCAAAATGAGTCAAGACTTTTTCACTTTCGCTAAAGTACTTATTAAGCTGTCCTGTGGTTAAGTAAATACTATTGATTTCATTATAAATAATCAATGAATCATTCAATTGTTTTTCAAGACTCAGGGCTTCATTGAGCACTTTTAGTTGTTCGTCGAAGTTGCCTTGCTTACCTTGTATTTCAGCAAGTTTTCTTAATAATTCGGTGTTTTGTGGTTCCAGTACAATTGCCTGTTCAAAGTATTCCTTCGCTTTGTCAAACTCACCCTGTGACAAATAAGTATTTCCTTTACCGGTGACATCTTTGCTTTTATGAGGAAACTCTTTGTTGAATTGATCATAATATGCTAAGGCCTCATCGTAGTTCCCTTGCGAATTTTCAATGGTGGCTAGGCTTAATAATAATGATCCGGTATGGCCATTTTCTAAAGCTCTTAACGCAGCATTCTTTGCTTTTTCACTTTCGTTTAAATTAACATAAAGATTAATCAGATTGCTATACGGAATGTAATCCATCGGGTATAATTGGGACCACATTTCTAGCAGTTGAATAGCTTTTTGAGGGTTTTGCTTTGCAATTAATAAATCGAAGTATTTTATATTAAACTGCATTCTTTCGGAGAGTGCTTCTTGATGCTCCATGGCATGGTTTAACATTTCAATACCTTCATTACCCTGATTATTTTGTAAGTAACAAATACCTAAAAGTAAAGAAGCCATGGAAAACTTTGGATCCAATTGTATAGCTCGTTCTCCGGCACTAATCGCAGCTGTGGTATTTTTATTAAAGTGCGTTTGATACATACAATCCGTATATGCCTTTAGTGCATCTAATGAGGAAGTATAAAGATTGGACACGGGCAAATCAACGAAGTTTTCGGGGAGTTCATTTTCTACATAAATCTCTTTCCGGAAATCTTCGTTGATTTGATCCACGATAATAAAAGGATCAGAGTGCTCATACTTTTTAGTGTAGATTTCTTTTCCGTTTTCTGTATTTACCAACTTGGCATTCACCTGATAACCTAGCTCGTTTTTTTCAATTGAGCCGGTCATAAAATAATTGGAGTATTTATCCAGCGCTATTTTTCTTTGAATTGAAAAAGGTGGAACTTCAATACCGGCAATCGAATATTCGCGGTAGGAAGAAGCAAGTGCCTCGGGAGGAATTGTAATAAGACGATTATCTTGCTCCATATCCGCATTAAGGATTTGAGGTAAAGCGAAAGCCATCCATTGAATGTCACTGTTATTGGCTTTGTTTTCCCAAGGCAAGAGCACAACTCTTTTGATCATGTTTTTACTGGGAACAAATCGCTCCAATGAAGTGCCATCTTCATTGAGGACTTCAATCTGTGCCCCAATCTCCTGCTTGTTAATACCCGTTGATGCAGCATTAATTCCAAGCCAAGCCAAGGCAATTGCAATGAGGAAATTGACAGGGTAGAGGATACGCTCTGATTTATGAAGCCGGTCTGCAAAATCACCTGTTCTTTGATAACTAAAGTAAAATACTGCCGGCAGCATTGCCAATCCAATAATCAATAAAAAGTCCGGCCATCCATTTGCCCAGGAATAACGACTTTCCAAAAAGGCGGCAACCTGAATAATACCCCAGGCTCCAATGACATAGGGGATTAGGTATTTCAGGAATCGATTTCCTAAAATATTTTGAAAAAAAGACTGCTGCTCTTTTGCCATATATTTATTCGTTTGCCAGGGGTCTGCTAATCTCTTGACGGAAAAATAAGAATTGGAATATCCGCAGCTTTGTAAGCCTTGTTGAATCCGCCAATTTCTTGATCAATCAAAAGGTTCATTTCTTTTCGTCGGGTATCCCAGAGGTCTAAAAGGTCTTTTAAGCGCTCTTGAGAACCTTGAGTAGGTCTTGGGGTATGAGAATCAATCATGCCTTTGAGCTGTAGTAACTCTGCATTTAATTGATTTCTGAAGTTAATAACATCCTGGAAAGTTTCCTGATTTTTTTGGATAAGTTTTCCTTCCCAGGTGTTAATGTTTTTGAGTGCCTGCTCTCCTGTTTTTACTAAAGCATCTTGCGTACCAAGATCACGTAGAAGGTCAAGTCTTGTCTCTAATTGATCTTTTACGGCTCTAAATTGATTGACTGAAGCATGAATATCATAGACGGTATGTTCAATATCCAAAAGTAATTTTTGCTGAGCACGATAATCTTCTGGCTTTGCATCAATACGGGGATCGGGTAGCAGTGTAGCCTTCGTTTCTAAAGTATCCTCTGCTGTAAATAATCTTAAAGTGTATTCACCCGGAGCGGAGAGATGACCTCGATAATCGCCCATGACAAATACCTTTTCTATAGCAGGTAAAGCATCTCTGCGAAGATCCCAGGCAAAGCGATTCAAACCTGCTTTTGCTGGAAGGACTGCTGCTGGTGCTGGTCCCCCTTCCCATCTTTTGTAGCCTTTTGCTTTTTCACTCTTTATGGTTCGGATAATCGAGCCTTTACCATCAAGTACTTCTAATGTTAGGAGGTTACTGTCTGCCCAGGTTTCTGGAAGCTGGTAAGCGAAAGTAATACCATTTGCAGGGTTTTGCCCCATGCCTTTTGCATCTGCGGAAGCACCTGTTGTAAACTTTACAGTGGGTTTAGGCGGATAGATTTTAAATTTATTCGCTGAGCTGACGCCTTCGAAATGCTGGAAAACACTCAGGTCATCCAAAATCCAGAACGCTCGCCCTGCGGTTGCTACTACCAGGTCATTATCCGCAATGGTTAAATCCGTGATGGGGACAAGGGGTAAGTTCGATTGAAATTTCTCCCATTTAGCTCCATCATTAAAACTAACGTATAAGCCACCTTCTGTACCAGCATATAGCATTCCTTTACGTACTGGATCTTCTCTGACCACTCGACTAAAGTGATGACCTTCGATCCCATTATTGATTTTGGTCCAGGATTCACCAAAGTTATTCGTTTTGAATATCATTGGTTGATGTTCATCATATTTATAGCGAGTAACGGCAATATAAGCGGTAGCTGCATCATGTGGCGAAACTTCAATGGCATTGATGAGTGATTCAGCTAAACCTTTGGGAGTAACATTCTTCCAAGTTGCTCCTTCATCTTGTGTTACTTGTACCAAACCATCATCCGTTCCTACCCAAATCACACCAGCCTTATGAGGAGAAGGTGCAATGTAACTAATGGTATTATAAACTTCCCCACCCGCGGCTTCATTGGTAAATGGCTCTCCTCCAATTTTGTGTTTAGAGGTATCATTACGAGTAAGGTCAGGACTGATCTCTGTCCAGCTATAACCTTCATCATCCGAACGAAGGAGCTTATTACCTCCATGATAAAGCACGGTAGGATCCTGTACTTGCGAAGCTAATGGTCCGTTCCAGTTGAATCGATATTTCATATCAATCGGATTGGTACCAAGGTTAAGCTGAGGGTAAGCCATGATATCTTTGATCTCTTCCGTTTGGGAGTCATAAGAATCAATAAATCCCTGTATTGTGGTTCCGTAGATCATTTTTGGATCCTTAGGATCAAAAGCTATAAATGCGGATTCTCCTCCTGAAACTGGTTTCCAATCTTCTTCCGTTATGCCCCCACCTCTGGTTTTACTTTTGATGGATACCGTTGAATTATCCTGTTGTCCGCCATATACCCGATAAGGAAATTGCTGGTCTGCAATAACCCGGTAAAACTGAGCGGTAGGTTGATTGTATTGGCTAGACCAGGAACCGCCACCATTAAAGGTGATACAAGCGCCGCCATCGTTTCCAAGGATCATATTGCTTGGGTTATCCGGGTTGATCCACAGATCATGCTGGTCGGTATGTGGATTCGGAATACGGCTAAAGGTGCGGCCACCATCAATGCTTTTTAGGACCGGAGCATTGAGGACGTAGACGATGTCAGCGTTCGTAGGATCAGCGAATACTTCAATATAATACCAGGCTCGTGCCACCGTTACTCTTTGGCTATTGACTTGCTTCCAGCTTTCTCCAGCATCATCAGAACGGAAAACGCCTCCTTTCTCAGCTTCGATATTGGCGTAGAGTCTATTTGGATTCGCCGGGCTGACGTCAACCGAAACTTTGCCCATCATATCCGGAAGTCCTTTACTCAAACGGGTCCAGTTATCTCCACCATCCGTACTTTTCCAGATCCCAGATCCTTCGCCACCACTTCGAATTTTCCATGGCTTTCGTTGGTAATCCCACATGCCAGCATAAAGGATACGAGGGTTATTGCGATCCATGCTTAGGTCCGCAGCTCCTGTTGTTTCATTGACAAAATGAATTTGGGCCCAGTTTTTACCACCATCGGTACTTCTGTAAACCCCGCGTTTTTTTCCACCTTTCCAGGGGGTACCCTGAACGGCGACGTATACAAGATCCGGATTAGTTGGGTGAATTTGAATCGCGGAAATATGCCTTGAGTCAGGTAGGCCAATATGTGTCCAGGTCTTACCGGCATCTGTGGATTTATACATTCCGTCGCCATGAGAGGTCATTACACCTCGAACGGCGTGTTCGCCCATGCCCAGGTAAATCACATTCTGATCACTTGGTGCGATTTCTATTGCTCCTACAGATCCTGATTTTAAAAATCCATCGCTTATGTTTTTCCAGCTCAAGCCTGCATCAGTGGTTTTCCAGACGCCTCCTCCCGTACTACCAAAATAGTAAGTAAGTGGATCGCCGAGGACCCCGGTTACCGCATTGCTTCGACCACCACGGAAAGGGCCGATATTTCTAAATTGTAGGGCCTCGAAGAAGCTCTTTTCTTTTTCTTTATCTGTTTGCTGATCGTTTTTCTTTTGTGCAAATGTTGTACAACAAAGGAATAGTAAGAAGAGGATAAGGGAGTTGTTTTTTAACATAGTATGTCCTTTTTCAGGTTTTGTAAGGTTTCAGTACTAAGCTAATGACTTTTATGAAAAAAGTAGGCTTGTTGAACGAAAAAATGAAGTGCACAGGTAGGTTATTCCAGCGTTGAAATGTATTTAATGCATTAGGCTTTCAAAAAGAAAATTGACTGCTAGCGAAGGAAATTTCTTGTTGTAGTGTCTAATAGTTGTGGTTTTATTATTCATGTGTTCAAAACTATAAACAAGTGCAAAAACATTTTACCTCTTTTTTATTCTTGATTTGTTCTGTCTTAAGTTCGTCGTTTGCTCAAATTGATGGGGATAATATCTTCGAAGAAGATCAGATCATTACTATCGATTTAACTTTTTCTCAAGAGGGATTCTGGGATAGTTTGGTATTGAATTACGAGACGAGTACCTATATGATGGCTGATTTGGAGTTAAGTGATCTGACAGGAACTTATACGTTTGAGAATGTGGGAGTGCGTTTAAAAGGTAATTCTAGTTACAATCATCCAGGGGATAAAAAATCTTTTAAAATTGACTTTAATGAATATGTGAGTGGTCAAAACTACGATGGCCTGAAAAAGTTAAACTTCAGCAATGCCTTTAAGGACCCAAGTTTGTTGCGGGAGAAGCTCTTTTTTGACATGTGCCAAACGGTAGGTGTTGCAGCTCCGAGAGCTAATTTTGCGAATGTATATTTCAATGGTGAATTATGGGGTTTTTATACGGTAGTGGAGCAAATAGACGATCAGTTTTTGGATTGGAGAATTTTGGATGACGATGGTAATTTGTTTAAAGCCGGAGATAATTTTGGAGTTGGTCCAGGAGGTGGAGGAGACGAGGCTGATCTGCGCTATTATGGTACCGATCAATCAGCTTATGAAGATTTGTATGAGTTGAAATCGAACGAAGAGGAGAATGATTGGACGGATCTCATCCAATTTACCGATTTTATCAATAACTCTACGGCGAGTGAATTTGAAAATGATTTGGCGGATTGGCTTGAACTGGAGGAGTACCTGCGATCTGCGGCTTTGGATAATTTATTTAGCAATCTGGATAGTTATACCAACTCTGCTCGTAATTATTATATCTATCATAACCTGACAACCGATAAATGGGAATGGATCAAGTGGGATGGGAATGAATCTTTTGGTAGTTATGGTGGTCAGGGCGTAGGGAATATGACTACGCTGGCGATTGATTACCATAGTGCTAATCGACCACTTTTGGAAAATATCTTTAATAGTGAGGTATTATATAATCAGTATAAAGAAGAGATGTGTTACCTGATTGAGAATTATTTCAATTCAGACTATATGAATCCAAAGATAGACGTCCTATATGATTTAATACAAAGTTCCGTTTATGCTGATGGTAATAAAATGTATTCAAATACCAATTTCGATGATAATATTGACAATGATATTTCATCGGGGTCAGGACCAATGGGAGGTACTTTTTATGGGTTGAAGTCATTTATTCAACAACGGAATAATTATATTTCAGGGGTATTAGATTGCTCTATTATTTTAAATGTCAACTCAATTGATGAAACCCCAATTACTGTATTTCCAAATCCTTTTTCAACAGAAGTATTTTTGGATTGGGAAGGGAATACTTTTGAAGCCCTAGTGGTATATAATACTTTAGGTCAGGAGGTGTATAAGGTTTCTGTTGAAGGTCTTTCTAATGCTAGTATTGACTTATCATTTCTACAAACTGGAGTTTATTATGCTAGACTAGAATCACCTGGTGATTTATCAATAACTAAAACCATTATTCCATTGATCAAACTTTAGAAAAATAATTCCGGCATTTAAATATTGAATGAAGCATGCGTCATCCCGAATTTTTCAACCTTGAAAAATCGGGGTGACGCATGTTTTTGTTTTTAGCATATGCATAGAGGTGTTTTGGTTTGATTTCTTCTTAAGAAACCGTTAATATGGTATAGCTAATAATAAAATGAGGCATAAAATCGTATTCATATTCAAATTATAAGATTGGAGAGGGGCTAAATATTTATCCATCTTATAAATCAAAATTATAAAGCAAATATGAAAAATTTAACGAAACGATTAGCGTTATTCGTAATGCTATGCTTATCCACAACTATTTCCTATAGCCAGTATTTTGGCTCAAATTCCAAGCTTTCAAATTCTATCGGTATCGTATTGGGCGGGGATTTCGGATTTCGGCTGATTAGTAGTTCCTCTACAGATGCAGAAGTCCTAGATCAGGTATCTAATAGGGGAGAGGCTGAAAAGCAGAAGCTCAATCATCGGTTTGGGTTTAATTATTACCATGGCTTGGGTGGAAGCTTCGCATTAAAGACCGGGATAAGAATCGCAAATCCCGGGTTCACTATTTCTTCTATTAACCCTATTGACATCCGAGCTAACATTAATTCTATCAAAAAGTCATTCGAACCGAATAGCTATAGTTATCGCTACCAATACCAAATGATAGAGGTACCGATCGGGATCAAATATGTTTTTTCGAAAGCGACTTGTATGCCGTTTATAGAATTTGGGATTGCACCTAATTTTTATCAGAAAACGGTAATCGAGGAATTACCTTATGAAGGCGGCTCAACCAAAAGCTCTGTGGTCGAGGATATTAACAAAGTCAATTTTTTCTCCTTTGCTTCAATGGGAGGAAGTTTTAGTATTTCAAACAATATTTCTGGTTTTACTCAATTGATTGGGAGATATCAACTCAATAATTTACGTAAAGGAGCTCTGGAAGAAAGAGTGATTAGTCTGGGCTTAGAAGTAGGGGTGAAGTATTATTTGCGTTAAACGGCACTATCTTAGAGCGTTTATAATTACAGGGCTAAAACCAAAACTTAAAAAGCTAGTTAAAAGTTTTTGCCCTGTAATAAACTGTAAATGATTAACTTTAGTAAAAGTCATTTGTATGGAAGCTCAATATTCACTTATACGGCGAAAGCGCTTGCTTACGATTATTTCAATAGTTGCGCTTATTTTATTAATTCCCTTAGTTGCTATGCAGTTTACTAAAGAAGTAAATTGGTCCTTTGGAGACTTTGCCATTGCGGCTATTCTCTTAACGACTACTGGATTACTCTTTGACTTCACCTTGAGGAAATGGAAGAAATCTCGATATCGTAATCTTTACTTAGTACTCTTATTTGCCGCATTGCTTCTTATTTGGGCGGAGCTAGCTGTTGGTATCTTTGGGACACCATTTGCAGGGAGCTAAAAAATGGAATTGAATACGATTTGATGAATAATCCATCCTGCCAGTATTAGTAAGTAAGGTCGATAATTCCTTCCATGTTTTCGGTCCAGAAAAATCAATCCCAGCAGAATAAGATAGATGATTCCATACTGCATATTCTGAGTAAAGCTCGATTCCAAGCCTAGTACAATTGGTCCAATTCTACCGATTGTAGGCCCTAGAAAAACTATAGCCGTCCCAATCATATAACGCATATGTCTTGATACCTTTTTTCTGTTGACAATAGCGAGGATGTAAAAGGTGGATAAGAGGATACTGTCAGCGAGTGGAAAAAATAAACCAATGGGATGATCTGAGTTAATGATCTTTACCATTTGCGGAACAAAGGATAGAATGAGTAGTGGAAAGATAATATAGGAAGCGCGCCCGATCTTTTTGTGTAGCGCATTTTTTTTATTTCGTATCAGCAGTGGCTGTACAATTAGCATCAGTATCCATATTGATGCAATCAGTGCATGAAGATGTATATAGGAATCTATATTCTCCTCAAAATTCGGAAATTGACTAAAGTAGGTTTTGAAAAATGCTAAAAAGGTCAGGGGGATGAATAAAATCAGAAAGTATCCCAGATTTTTGTAGGCTTTCTCCATTGGTAAGTTGGTTTTCTATATGGGGTAATACAATGAAGGTACCAAACACGGGACTAAATAAGAAATAAGGGGCTTACATTTTCCGAAACTTAGAAGGGCTAAGCTGAGTGTATTTTTTGAAGAAGTTATTAAAATGAGTTGCCTCTTTAAATCCCAGAGCATAAGCAACTTCAGATATATTCCATTGACTATGCTTCAAGAGGATCTTTGCTTCTTGCAGAAGACGATCAGCTATAATTTGTGAAGTTGATTTCCCAAGGGTATTTTTTATCGTTCTATTTAGGTGGTTGACGTGGATGTTCAACTGTCCTGCAAATTGAGATGCTGATCGAAGTTTGATAGTCGGGTGGTTTTCCTCGATCGGAAACTGACGTTCTAATAGTTCAAGGAAAAGGGTAGAGATACGATTCGAAGCGTCAATTTTTTGAATATCAAAGTTTGACGAGGGCTCTAACTTCACTGCAAAATGCAACAATTCATAAACATGGTTTCGCAATGCATCATTTTTATGGATATAATCAGAGTTGAAGTCATCACTCATTTTTTGAAAGGTTGCCTCGATCTTTTTAACTTGATCATTTGAGAGTTCGAAGACATGCTTTCCGTTTGGTTGGAAAACAGAGTATTGACTAAGCGTACCAAATTTTTCAAAAAATGAAGTATTGAAAATACAGTATTGACCACCTTGTATTTTATCCAGATGATCACATTTGTAAGGAATCATGGGGTTGGAAAAAACCAGTGCCTGTTTTTCAATAGATTCCATTCTATCCGCATAATGGAATTCAACGGGACCGATGACTAACATTACTTTATAGAAGTCACGTCTACGATAGGGGAGTGATCTGGTTTTACCTTTTTCAATAGGTTCCAGTGGAAAAAGATTAAAGTGCCCGATTTTCTGTTTAACGTTATCGGGCACTTCGTTGTATTTTCTTTTGTAGAATTCTTTCAGGGATTCTGTTTCAAACTTCATCCTTTTAGTATTGGCATTGCTTCTAGCCGATTACTTGTTTATCGCCTAAAAATGGTTGACTGTACTGGCGTTCTCCGGTGGCTTTGTACATTGCATTGGCAACTGCACCGAAGATAGGTGGAAACGGAGGTTCTCCCATTCCGGTTGGATTGATCTCGTTTTGAACAAAGTGTACATCAATCTCTTTTGGTGCTTCACCCATTCTGATCATCCGGTATTGGTCAAAATTTTTCTTCTCTGGTGCTCCGTCTTTGAAGGTAAGCTCACCATACAGAGCATTTCCAACTCCATCAGTAATGGCGCCTTCGGCCATGTTCCTGGCCGCATCAGGATTCACTACAATTCCACAATCAATAGCGCAGGTAACTTTTTGGACAACAGGTTTCCCGGATTCGATCGTCATATCCAGGATATGTGCTGCATAGGTATTATGGCAAAAATAGGCAGAGACTCCTCGATGCCCAGTTGATTGTTCCGTGTCCCAATTTGATTTATCCCGTACAAGTTCCAGTACACCAGCATATCGAGCTGCATCATAGTCATTTCTTTCACCTACAGGATTGTCCTTCGCTCTTTGTAAAAGGTCTAGACGAAACTGAATGGGGTCTTTTCCGGTTTCCTCCGCAATCTCATCCAGGAAGGATTGTTCAGCACCTGCCATGAAGTTGGAACGAGGTGCGCGGAAAGCGCCTATCGTAATATTAGATTCAATGGACCATTCTTCTGCCATATAATTATCCAGGGCACCTGCTGGGAAACGATTAGCGAATAATGGACTTTCGGGAATACCTCCAGCTTTTACATGTAAAGCCGTCAGATTATTATTTTCATCCAAAGCTGCCCGATAAGTAGCCTGATAAGTTGGTCGATAAATTCCATTGGTCATGTCATCCTCTCGGGTATACATTAATTTGACCGGAGCATTGACTTGTTTGGAAATCAGTGCTGCTTCAACAATATAATGTGCATAAGCTCTTCGACCAAAACCACCTCCCATTCTAGTGATATCCATATCAATGTTTTCAACGGGGATTCCGAGGCTTGATGCGATTGTTGGAATGATCAAAGAAGGGATTTGTAAGGGGGCTGCAACACGAACCTTATCACCTTGTACATGAGCAAAAGCGTTCATAGGCTCCATACAGTTATGAGCCAGGAAAGGAGCGGAATAGCTTCTTTCAATAACTTTTGCAGCATCCTGAAAGGCTTTTTCCGGGTTGCCATCTTTTCGGACTACTTTACCTGGCTTAGCGGCAAGCTTTGCCATTTGAGCCTGATGGCTGGAAGTAGATTCCAGACCTGCCGGAATGTTAACCGTCTTTTTGTCTCCTCTAAAACCTACGACGGTTTCACTATATGCGGTAATAGGTTTCCACTCCACTTTTAATTTCTTTTTCGCTTGCATGACTTCCCAGGTAGAATTACCGACTATTGCTACTATTTCAGCAAAAGCGTTGGTATCGAATCCTCCCTTTTCAAAATCATCTTTATAACTCTTGATGGTTACGACATCTTTGATGCCCGGCATTGCTTTCACTGCTGCATCATCAACCGACTTGAGTGTCATACCGAATGCAGGAGGGTGTTCGATCATCGCAATCAACATTCCTTCTTCCTGGTAATCAACTCCGAACATTGGTTTACCGGTTACAATACTTTTACCATCTACATTTTTTCGAGAGGTCCCGATTATTTTAAAATCTTTGACTTCTTTTACCTTTACTTCCTCAGGGACAGGGACCTTGGCAGCGGCGGAAGCCATTTCTCCGTAGCCGGCAGATTTGCCGCTTGCTTTATGATGTAAAACACCAGCGTCCGTTGTTACTTCTTCTAATGGAACTTGCCAGCTTTCAGCCGCGGCGGCCCGTAGCATATGTCGAGCGGATGCACCAACCATTCTAAGTGGTTCCCACCTGGACATGATACCCCGGCTTCCTCCAGTAAATTGGAATCCATAATGCTCCGGGTGATAGGGTGCTTGTTCGACGATTACATTTTTCCAATCTGCATCCATCTCTTCTGCAATCAGCATTGGCATTGAAGTTCGAACATTTTGACCAAACTCCGGATTAGGTGAAATGATGGTAATGAGGCCATTATCTCCAATCTTTAGATAGGAGTTTATTTCAAACCATTCTTTAGGCATGGCCATTACTTCTTCTTCTGTATTGGAAGTTTGACAGGCGGTTAGCCAGCTAAAACCCAATAACATTCCTCCGCCGGCAACTGCGGATGATTTTAGAAAAGAACGTCTGCCGAATGATGTTTTTATAATTGACATGATCTTGATTTTTAGATGATTGATAAAGACAGGTTTTGCAAAAAGGATTAACCCATTTTTGCAGCAGTCTTAATAGCGGACTTGATACGAGTGTAGGTACCGCAACGACAGATATTACCATTCATCGCTGCATCAATATCTGTATCCGAAGGATTAGCGTTATTTTTTAATAATGCCGCCGCACTCATGATTTGGCCAGCTTGACAATATCCGCATTGTGGAACGTCATGTTCTAACCATGCTTTTTGAACAGGATGGTTACCATTCTCTGAGAGTCCTTCAATCGTAGTAATCTTTTTATCACCGATTGCAGAAACAGGTAATTGGCAGGACCGCATAGCAACACCTTCTAGGTGGACCGTACATGCTCCGCATTGAGCGATACCGCAGCCGTATTTAGTGCCGACTAATTGGAGGTGATCTCGTAGTACCCAAAGGATTGGAGTATCCGGACTAACATCGACTTGTTTATTTTCGCCATTGATGTTAAGATTGAAATTTGCCATAAGATGATATTTAATAGGGAATGGAATAGAAATTAAAATTACTATGAAAAGGTAGGCATAAATATCGGAAAGGCATGGATGATACACCTACGGTTTTCAAATCAAAACTTACGAAAATCAAACAATTATACTCTTTAGCTAAATAGTCAAAGGTCAATGCGCTTATTTATCGTTTGTCTTTTTTTCTTTTTCTTTGCGTGCAATCTTTTGATCATTATTAGATTCATAGATGGTATAGTTCTCGTATTTAGCGAGATCCGTTTCCACCCAGATATCTTTTCCGATATTACATAAAACAACTAATTCGTCATAGAGTACATTGCCCTGGTCAATGCGTCGCTCTACCGCAATGTCGCGATCAGCGACTTTATCTTGCTGAATGTTTAATGCGTTTTCGAAATTACGGCATGCGTCGGTAACTCTTTGGATTGCATTTTCGTTGACACCTACTTCAGCGAGGAAATCGATTTGCTGACGTGCAACACGTGCAACACGTCGTCCACAGAAAAGGAGTTGAGCATCTGTCATGTCTCCCATCTTGGCAGTGCCGAACTTACGATAGCGTCCCGTCCTGTTGTTAAATTTCATGGCTACTCGGGTCATCAAACTGCGAATCGCAGTTTTTAATTTTTCGGCAGCCTGATATTTTTTATCGGTCACTACCATTTGGTCACCTACCAATTCGTCATCATCGGGAAGGCCTCGAAACTTATCACACATGGCCTTGAATTTTTTGAGTCGCTCAAGGCTGTAACCATAGGTTTGGAATTGCTCTTTATCACGATTTGCATACTTAATGCGTTCCATGGATTGGAGATAAAGGTCAGCATCCGGGAAATTATACTTTCGGTGAGAAGGTTGCTTTTTCATGTTTCAAGTGTTTAATAGAAAGGCGAAATCAGGTTAAGAGACCTAATTTCAGCTCATAATATATTTAAAGATATACTATTTCTTATTAAAATAAACACTTTACCGGAGATATTTACCGAAAATACTTTGTTTTGATATTTTACTCATTCGTAATTTTCTTTTCAGGGAGAACTGAACAGAAAAA
>JAHDHW010000120.1:0-15795 GCA_020631105.1 Saprospiraceae bacterium
ACGACTTGCGAATAAAAATAATTTACTTGTCCAGGTTCATCAGTATTTACAAAAAAGTCATGCTCAAATTTGACCAAATATTGATCTTTATTATTCGTCAAGTATGACCAACCCGTTACTACAAGTTGTCCATCTTCGGTAAGTTTAGCATCTCTAAAACTGATGCCCGTTTGGGTACCAAACTCCCAACGATCAAGCAACTCCCCCTCCGCAGTGCGCCACTCTATGAAAGAGCGATAATTGAGATCATTGGAAAAAGCATACCACCTCTCAAAATAAAGACCAGCAGGGGAACTTAGGTGCTCCGTACCCAGCAAAATCAAACTACCATCTGTTCGTTCCAAAACCTTTATATATTCGATTGCTCCCTCCACTTCACCAAGTGTCATTTCAAGGTTTCGATTCCAGTCCGCGTCAAACTTCACCAAAGTAAAAAAGTCGGAATCCGCCGTATTAGGTCGGGTGGTCCCGTAAAACCAAAGTCCACTGTCTGCACTAACTTCCATATCCTGAAAATTAAGGTCGGAGTAAGAAAACGAAGTAATGGTTTCAAATCCCTCTATCTCCAAACCTTCGGATAACTCTATCAAATATTGACTAGTCAAATGTATATATCCACCGTCTGGTAGAACAACTAAGTCCTTTGCTATTCCATTGGTCAAAGCAGAAGATAGGGTACTGTCAACTATATCTCCAGATTCGTTGAAAGTGATAAATCTCTTTCCGTTTAGTACCAATAAATAGTTATCCTCTCCATGCTTTCTTAACAAAGATTCATCAAAGACAGGATCATCATCAAAGTCTTCCTCGAAGCGTTTGGACCAGAGCATTTCTCCTTCAGTATTGACCATTGCCAGTTCAACAGAATCCCAATCAACTTGGGTAAGTAATAGAACATTGTTTTCATTAGTGTATAAGACGTCTAGAGGTCTGGTATTAGGAGCAGTAAAGCGATCAATTGGAAAGCTATACTGATTAAGTATTGCTCCGTTGGCATCTACTTCCGTCAGTAATAACCCTGACAAATCGGGGAAATCATTTTGGTCATTTGTTCGCTGACCGTAGATCCAATAAGTTCCCTCGGGAGACAAGGTTAAACTTTCCGAAAACTCCTCATCGTATACAATTTCATGCATTTCTGAATAAGAGGAATTAATATCCAGACTATCATCAAAAAACAATGTTGTGACTCCTATGTCATATGAATCAAAATCAACTGTATCGAGGGCTAATTGTTCTCCAAACAAGATAGGCCTGCCCTGCTCAAAAACTACATCTCTGATCCAGATAGTAGGATAAGGAACGGTGATAAATTGAATACTTAATTCTTCTCCTGTATGAATATCTACTTGATATAAACGGCTAGCACCAAAATTGACATATGCCGTAACTAATAAAGTATCCAAATTGAGTGTATCGATACCAAATGGCCTGACATGCGTAAATATTTCTCCTGAGTCAAAAGCAGTACTCCATATTTCTTCTCCGTTTTTATCCAGCTTTCTAATTATAAAATCATGGCCTCCAATAATCAATGAACTATCCGCTAATTCTACTATATTATTAATGTATCTCCGAGAAGGGGCACTATTGGAATTTTGACCTAAATAATCCCAAATAATATCACCAGAGTTTTGGTCTACTTTTAAAAAAGTTGTGGTGGAATTATATTCTCCAGTCAAGAATGCATTACCATCACTCAGAGTATTTATAGTAAAAGGATTGTCTGTATTGTCTGTCCCATAATAAGTCGACCATTCCTCCTCTAACTGATCATTGACTTTAATCAAAAGCCAGTCTTCTCGTACTTCGTCATCAACATATGCAGTACCGATCAAGTAAAATCCACCATCCGGATGGGCAGCAACCTCTTCGCAGACTTCCCAGGCATTCGTTCCAAAATTTTGTTCCCAGAGAAGATTGCCGTCAAAATCTGTCTTCAAAAGATAATAGTCGGAGTCACCTTCTGCTGTAGAATTCGTCTCCCCAGCAAATACATATCCATCTTCTACCAGAATGACTTTATTGATACGTTCATTGCGGGCGCCACCTACTATTTTTCGCCAGATCAGATTACCGGATTGATCTGTTTTGATAAGCAGTCCATCATCTCCGCCTTGTGTTTCGATGGAGGTATATCCAGCGGCAATTAAAAAGCTATCATGCTTTATGATGGATTCCGTATTGGAGTAGACAGCTTGATTTCCGTAATGATACTCTTGTTGAGTTTGAGCAGAAACTAAGTTATAAATAGATAGGAGTAGTAAAATAGAAAGCTTAGATAAATCCATCATAACTTAAAATTTAATTACAGTTTTCATAAGCTTTATTTTATACGTGATCAATAAGTACAGCATAAAAATATGCACCGAAAGCTTTTCAGCTTTTAGTGCCCTATGATTGTCTCATCCTATTTTACAAGTTTAAATTTAACTCTACTTCTCCATAATTGTAACTCAAACTTACTAAACCTGTCAATTCTCTCTTTGAGATTCGCATATCAATAGATGAACCACTTAATTTCTATACATTTTTTGCAGAATTATAAACTAATAGTGGCATCCATTATATTTTATCCATATATTTGAATACTTAATTAGATCAGCAAAAATGTGTTCCCTAAAGCAGTCACTTTTCAATTGTTGATCATCTCTGTTGTTCACGGAGAGCATTTTTGAAATTTATTTTATTAGTTAACCCTATTCAATTCCTTTTTCATTTTCCTTTTGTTTTATCACTAATGTGATAGCAACATACTTTTGAAACACAGATAACATTGCAAATCGACCGTCTCATTGTAGTCGAGTTTGTGCACACGTATTTAAACCATTAAATCGTGTATCCACTTTCTTAGACGCATTAAAATCCTGGCTAAAATCAGGAAATTCTTAATCCTCAAAGCTTATTGCAATGATTCAAACGCTCGCTGTTCACAAAACAGTGAAGGGGGTATTCGAAGTATTATCGAATCATGGCGTGGTCATCCTCCCTTCAAAACTAGGTTACGGTATTTTAGCCCTTACAGACCAGGGTATTGAAAAAATGTACCGTCTCAAAAAACGTATTCGTACGAAACCAAGTGGTGTACTTGCTACGCCCAGGATTTTCGTAGAACTCACTGACTCTAAATTCAAACGGGAAGCAATGCGCTTCCAGCATCCAATCGGATTGATCGAATATCCAAAGCTTGAGCATCCGATGATCGAAAGATTACCACATATTTCCAAGCAAAACGGAACGGTTGCATTCTTTATGAATATGGATTCGTTTATGACTCGGCTATGTGAGCATGCTTACAAAAAAGGATGTTTGATTACGATCTCAAGTGCCAATAAAGCCGGCACTGGTAATTGTTTAGCATTCGCTGATTTACACGCTGATTTCAAACACGAAGCGGATTACATCCGCCAGGGAGATGATCTCAGTTTGTACCATCAAAGAAGTCATCTGGATAATATTACTGCAACGATCATTGATCTTCCAAATCGAAAGATTTTCAGGGAAGGCGTTTATGCTGCACGGATCAAAGCCTATGCTGTTGAAAAATATATGATCACAGATCACCTTAGTCCTCCTCTACCCGTTTCAGATCAACAGGCTAACTTCCGTTCTTGCATATTTTTGCAAACCTTTAACCCGGCCACCTATGAAAAAATGGCCCATATCCGGGATACAGACTGGTTAGCACTTGATCTCGAAGACGGTTGTCCACAGGACAAAAAACCCTTAGCCCGGCAGTTAATCGAAAAGCATGCACAGCTGGATACTTTCGATCATCAGTTCATTGTTGTCAGACTTAATGAACTAGACAAAAAGGAAGAATTAGCGCTTGATCTACAAGTCCGATATACTTCAAAGATTAAAGCTTTCGCTTTACCGATGTTGCGCTCCGCGGCGGATGTACAACAATATGATCAGCTCATCAGCGACTTAGAAGCAAGGCTTGGCATTCCGGATCAGACTTTTAAGTTTTTTCCAATTATTGAAACGCCGGAAGCGTTGAATAATGCGGAACAAATTGCTAAAGCTTCTACTCGAAGCATCGCGATGTTTCTTGGACATGCTGACTTATTCGGAGACTTACATGCTCAACGAAACATGCTTAATTTGCACACTGTCAGAATGCTCTACCTAAGTGCTGCACGGTCAGGTGGATTGTATGCTTTTGATACACCGTTCGAAGATGTAAAGAATATCCCTGGCCTTGAAAAAGATGCCCATGACAGTATGCGAATGGGATTAGATGGCAAGGTTGCCTTGAACTTCGAGCAGCAAGAAAAAATTAATACCATCTTCGGACTTAGTCCGGAGAAGAAAAGAAAATATGAACATATCCTCAGTCAATATAAAGGTGGATGCCAGATTATTGACGGAGAGTTCGTTGCACCTCCTATTGTCAAAAAAATTAAAACCGCACTCAAAAAAAGAGTTTATTTGCCTATGCGAACCAAAGTATCTTCCACCCGTGGAAAAACACTCTCCTATGGTTTGGATTACCGAAATGCTTTTCCGGGCCAAATTGTGACCAGCCCTTATGAGGCCACCATCGACGAATCCTGGATCACTTCCTGGCAATCCATGGTACAGACCGGAAATCCATTAGAGACCAGCCTTCATTTTTGTGAGGAGCTAGGCCTGAAAGGCCGTTTAGCACCTTTCCAAATGCTGGTTAATCTCGGCTTATGCCTGGTCGTCGAATCATTTTCAGAGTCCAGTATTTTCCATTTGGGGATTAGTAATGTGATCTATGAAAGACCAGTTTACGCTGGTGACACTTTGAGATCAGTAATGATCATTGATGATCTTGTACCCTCCTCTAATCAGAAATACACCATCTTCAAGACGAGGATGATTCTGGTTAATCAGGAGAACCAAAGGGTTATAAGCATGAACCGAAACTCCTTGTTTCCGTACATTGATCCTCTAAATATTCCTAACGAAATGATCCAGTACAAACATCGGGACTTCCCTCTGTTTGAACAGGAGACATATCCGTACCTGAGACACGATCTGTTTCAACCCGTGCAAAATATTGAACGGCCCATACTCAAAGATCAACCCGAATTAATGCAAGGAGATTTAATCCTTCACAGCATCACTCGACCAATGGGACTGAGTAATAGCCTGGCGTATAGCACCCTATACAAAAACACACATCCGCTGCATATCAATAGTGCTCGTTATGGAATGGAAGGACTAGTAGTCTGTGGTGGCTTTATCATTCCGATGATTCATGGCGCTGCTTCCCGTGACATTCGTTTTGCCTTAGATCATGAGATTATTGATACCATGCACATCAATAAAATCCATCATGAAGATGCAATTGGTGCGATGTCCTACATTATTGATGCAAAAGAAGTGCAGCCAGGAATTGAATGCCTGACCATCCGTACTTTTGGCCTCAAAAATATTGACGCAGAGCGGGACCTAATTAATTCTGATATCCCTGATGATCTGTTGCTCAGTCCGGAGATCAAACCTCGGGAGATTGAATTACTTTGTAAGACTTATTGTCCGGAGCTGCATCACAAGATTTGTGCTAGGATGACTTGGAGAATGTGGCGAAGGGTTAGTGGTTAGTTAATGAGTTGGTGGGTTGGTGGGTTGGTGGGTTAAGAACTTAGGAAATTCCGTAGTTCTTAACCCCTTAACCTGCCTAACTCTCTTTAAGCCCTTGGGTAAGCATCACGCCGCATTTCGCTTCTAAAAACTCCTCGGGGCCGAGTGTTACAAGACCATCACCATTATTAAAAGCATCAATATTGCAGGTCATGGGTTCGATTGCGATCGTATCGCGAGAAGGAGGAGTATACACTTGCAGATAAGGATATTTGCCAGGCCCGGTTTCCTGCCAGTAGCTCAGCGAATAATCCTGATCAGACAAATGAACGTAGGCTTTACCTTCGGATGTCTTCAGCAAAAAAGCATTGTCTAAAACGGCCTTTCCTATCGGGCGTTTTTTCGAAAAATATTCATAGGCCAAGTGGTTTCCGGTTGGCAACATACGTTCGTCAATTTCAACCATTTCACAAGGTGGCAAACTGAGTTGTAAGCGATCCACTGCTGTATCTAATTTAAAATAAGGATGCCAGCCTAAGCCTACAGGAATGGTATGTTCCGCTTCATTGGTAAACCGTATTTTCAACTCAAAACCGTTTTTATTAGAAATACGAAATTCAGTATCTACCAAAAATGGAAAAGGATAAGCTTTATCACTTCCGTGATCAAAATAACTTAGGCTGATCCATGCACTATCATCATTACACTCCGTTTTGAGTACATCCATGACAACATCTCTACCTAAACCATGTAGGGCATTTTGAGTCCCAGAATCGTTCATCTCAAATTGATAGTAATCATTGAGGTGTTTGTATTTTCCATGATCTAATCGATTTGGAAAAGGAAACAACAGGGAGCTTTTATACGCCTGGTTATTTTCTAATTCCTCTGGGGTCTGACAACCGCTGATAATGGGGCGATGATCCAACCAAAGGTCAAGCATTGTCCCTCCTACTGCTGGCACGATCGTAAATCCATTTCCTGATGTAGCATCAAAAAATTTATGCTTGGTAAAAGCTCCGAATGGAGCAGTTGTATGTTCGAACATATATTATAAGTCTTCTGACATTAATTTTAGGAGGACACCGTTAGTCCATCCAAATCCATCTTGTACCGGGTATTCCCCGCCTCCGCCTTCCAGGCCAATTTCATAAACGTTATACTTCTCAACCAATTTACCAGTCTTTCGATAAACATCTACATTGAAGTTTACCCACCGCTCTTTAATGGTATTCGCCAAATCATTCGCCTCGTACTGGCGCAAGCCCTGGATAGTAATCCATTGTAAAGGTGCCCAACCATTTGGAGCATCCCACTGCTGTCCGGTATTATTAAGTGTACTGGTTACGCCACCAGGTTGTAGAAATTCCTTCTCTATCATATTCGCAGCTTCAACAGCTTGGGTTGGCTCTGCAAGGCCGAAAAACAATGGATACATACCTGCAAGAGAAAGTACCTCCGTTTGCTTTTTAGCAGACCAGTCGTAATCTCTGTAGAAACCAGTTTGTGCATCCCAATGATATTTTTGAATAGCGGCTTTTCTATTCTCTCCTTTTTGTCGATAGATTTCAGCTTGTTCCGAATTAGCTGCCTCTTCGTACGCCGAAGCCAGCGTTTGCTCGAGGTTATAAAGTAATGCATTAAGGTCCACCGGTACAATATCAGTGGTATGAATGGTTGACATATATTGTCCATCAGCAAACCAGCGACTACTATAATCCCAACCCGATTCTGCTCCGGCTCTCAAATCTCGATATACCTTTTCATTCGCATTATCCAAACTCTCATATAATTCTACGTCTTCCCGAAATGACTCAGGGCGCGCCTGCGGGATATCATCATAATAGCGATTTAATAAAGCACCATCCGGCATTCGGACCACACGTCGATGGGCAGGATTATCGGCATTACGATTCATGGCACCATCCATCCAAAAGTCATATTCTTTTTGAAGGTAGGGTAAGTACTTTTCCAAAGTTCCTTCTCCTTTTCCTTCGGCAAGTACCTGGACCATCATTGCATAAAAAGGTGGTTGAGAGCGTCCCTGATAATAAGTACGATTTCCGTTAGGAATAAATCCCATCGTTTCGATCAGGTAGGAAAAGTTGTCAACCATATTCTCAATCAAGTCGTAGCGATCCGATACTTGCAATCCTAACATTGTAAAGTAACTATCCCAATAGTATACTTCCCGGAATCGGCCGCCAGGTACAACATATTCATTAGGCAGGGCGATGAGTGTGCCTACCGTTGCACTATCTGGTTGACGCGTGAGTACATCCCAAAGCACATTAATATGATTTTGGACGGACCTGGAAGTATCGCTCTGGAAGTCAGATGTAATACCGGAAGGGATGATAAAATTTGACTCAACGAATTTTTGAAGATCAAAGCCTGGTTCCAGCTTTGCTTTTTCATACGCAGCGACGATTTCTTCGGTTGTTGCCTTTGGTGTGGCATCAGCGAACGTTTTAGAATCAGCGAATAATTGTGCCATTTGAATTTTTTCAAATAGCTCTCCATAGCGTACATCAGGGCTAAGACTTTGCTTAGTTTCTTTCAATATTTTATTATTCTCGGCTACCGTACTTTGGCGGCAAGCAATTACTGTCGATAAGAGACCAATGAATAGAATAAAATTTCTCATGCCTTTTTTCGCGTAAATATACGAGAATGTTTTAGCAAGAAAACTGCCTCAAACATTATTAATATTCAATAATAAAATATTTGTATTCATTAATATTCCCCTAAACTAACCAATCGAGCCACCTTATCTTTGCAACGGAGAAAATCGATAGGTGGTCGTTCCCTAAGATCTAGTATCGAAAACCAAATGAAAACGACCTGTCGATCTGGAGTATATTTGGATTTTAATTGCAGATTTTGATTGCATTCTTCTCTATATAACGCTATGAATCAGCAAAGTCCAGTTTCACTCTCTCGAATTGAATTTTAGTTGATTTTTCTTAATCTAAAATTAAGTTCCAAACTTACTCTTCTCTCCTCGCAGAAAACCAAGTTAACAAAGACTGCTCTGATCGTATTAATTTGATTTAATACCCTCAGGGCAGTTTTTTTATTCTTTCGGCAGGCTCTAAATTATTCTTATCTTTGCGCCAAATTTAATTAGGATTTACACACATTAAGTCATTATCAAGAATACCTAATCATCTTGATGTTTAGTAAATAGCGTAAAACGACGGGATGAATTTAACGAGTTTAATTACCCTATTAGCCATTATTGGAATCTACAGCTGGCAAGCTTCACGAGAAAGTGGAGCTGGAGGAACATCTACCTGGGAGCATTTCAAACCCTCTTTTAAGCAATACAGTGGTTTTCGAGAGCTTCTGTTATTTGTAGTTTTCTTACTTTTCTATAAAGTTTCGAGAGGATTAGCTATTGGCGATGAAGCAACTGCCTTCGCGAATGCACAATTAGTTATTGAATGGGAGCATCAACTAGGTATACTCTATGAGCTTCCGATTCAGCAATACTTCTTAGATAAAGAAACACTGGTCAAAGCGATTAATTGGATATACATTAAATTACATATCCCAACGACGATCATATTTTTTGTGTGGTTATTCTACAAACGGCGTAAAAACTACTTATTTATCCGAAATGGCTTCTTAATCGCCAATATCATTACCATATTCTTTTTCGTATGGTTTCCTTGTGCTCCTCCGAGAATGATCAATGGAGCAGAAGTCAATCAATATAGTGAGTTAGGTATACAGGTATTACAGAATCTACAAGCAATGGGAATTCCTTTGGGGAGTGGTTTTGTGGATACTTTGTACGAGATAAGTGGCGTAAATCTCTACAAAGGGATTAACTCTAAGCTATTCAATCAATTTGCAGCAATGCCTTCCATGCATTTTGGAAATTCACTTTTGATTGCTTTTGGCGTTTATCTATATGCTAAAAACAATTGGATCAAAATACTAGCCTGGCTATATCCAGCCTTTGTATTATTGGTAATCGTTATGACAGGAAACCATTTCTTTTTAGATGCTGTATTAGGTGGAATCATTGTCTTAGCGCCCTATCCGCTAATGATTTTGCTTGAGCGTTTTTTTCCATCACTGAAGGAGCGATTTCGGGGTACAGAAGCCTTTGCAAAGGAATTTACCTAATAGATTACTAAGTATTTCTAACCAAATCCTATACAAAGCCACGTTTGTTAAGAATCTCCCGTACTAACTATAGGGGTGAAGCCCTATAGTTAGTATCTTGATTGATACCAAATAAAACGTAACTTTGCACCATTTTTGAAGTCTTAAGACAGGATTCAGAATTTTTCATGTCTTTCCTGTCGGCAGATAACTTAATTTATAATTCATTTATAAACTATATCAAATCTCTGTGCGTTATTAGGAAAGTTTTGAAATGCCCTACAATTTTTACCTAAGTAATTTCATCAAACTTTTCAGACAAAGAGCATTAGCTCTCGAGATTGTTACAATATGACTATAGGCTATTTAAAATATCGACTTAATTCGATCCCCTCGTTACGGTTTACGCTATTATTAGTGCTGGCCTTTGTCGGGTTTAGTACAAATTTATCAGCGCAAAAATTTACCAAAGTAAAAGGAAAAGTGGTCGATGCGAATACCAAAGAACCACTACCTTTTGTAAATATTGCTTTTAAAGGTACCAATGTGGGGATGACAACTGATTTCAACGGCGTTTTCAACATGGAGTCCAAATGGGCCAGTGATACCCTGCAAGTGTCTTATGTTGGCTATGATACCAAGAATATCCCCGTGATTATGGGTCAAAACCAGACCATTAATGTTGAATTACAAGAAACCGGGACAACATTAGAAACCGTTACCATTACCGCGAAGAAAAAGAGATATCGAAAGCGAAACAACCCTGCTGTCGCTTTGATTCGTAATGTTATTAAGAACAAGAGCAAAAACCGTATTGAGGGGCAAGATTACTACGAGTTCGACAAGTACGAAAAGGTAGAAATGGATCTTAATAATATTTCAGATAAATTTCGGCAGCGAAAAATCTTTAAAGATTTTCAATTCATCTTTGAGAATGTTGACACCTCTGAAATTAATGGTAAACCATTCCTACCTGTATATATACAAGAGACGAAGTCAAAAATATATTATCGTAACAAGCCAGAATCAACCAGAGAATACCGTGAAGCGGTTAGTCAATCTGGCCTTGATGACTATTGGGATGACGAAGGGATTGCACAATTAACCGACGCACTTTACCAGGATGTCGATATCTATGATCGACAGATAATGGTAGTAGATGTTCCTTTTACAGGGCCCCTGTCTCCTATTGCGCCTGATTTTTATCGGTTCTATATCATTGACACCATTGAAATGGATGGTCGGAAAGTGATTGATCTGGCATTTATGCCTCGTAACAAGCAGGACTTTGGATTTGTAGGTGATTTATTTGTCACAGCTGATAGTAACTATACGGTTGTAAAAGCTGACTTAGGAATTACCAAGCGTATCAATATGAACTGGATCGATGATATCAATATCGTTCAGAAGTTTTCGAAAACTGATAGCGTTTGGCTTTTGACCGAAGATAAAGTAATCATTGACTTTAAGATTAGTAAAAAAGGAATTGGGTTTTACGGTAGAAAATCCAATTATTATAGTAATTACGCTTTTAATGTCAAGCGTGATAAGGAGTTTTATGAAGGTGCAGATCGAGTCGTAGATGTTGGTGATGACGTTTTTGACAAAGGCACTGATTATTGGCAGGATGCCCGTCCGGTACCACTGGACAAAAATGAGCAGTCTGTTTATAATATGATCGATACGATACAAACTATTCCCGCCTTTAAGAACACTTTAGATGTAGTAAATCTGTTGATGACAGGTTACTGGTCATTCGGAGGCTTTGATATTGGGCCGGTCAATGGTTTTTATAGCTTTAATGATATCCAGGGAAGCATGGCTCGATTTGGAGGAGAGACCAATATTCTGTTTAATAAAAGACTGCAATTAGAAGGTCAATTAGTTTATGCTTTCAAAGAAAAAGCATTCAGATATTCTGCAGGTGCAGTATGGTCCTTTAATAAAGATTGGCAGCTCAATCCCCGGCATGAAATCAGGTTAACGTATCAACAAGGGACGAATTTCCCTGGTCAAAGTCTAAATTTTGTCAATGAGGATAACTTCCTCTTATCCTTCAAACGAGGGCCGCAGAATAAATTGATTGACTTTGAGCTATACCACGCTAGTTACCTGAAAGAGCAAGAAAACAACTTCTCTTACAAATTAGTATTTGAGCATCGTAATGAAGCACCGCTGGGACCATCTTTTAACTTCAGTTACTTTGATGGACAAACGGATCAGCGCTTAAGCAGTATTAATACCTCGCAGGTTGGTTTGGAATTACGATGGGCACCGAACGAGCAATTTATTCAAGCCAGAGATTATCGATATAGTATCCCTAACTTCTGGCCGGTATTAGAGCTTAAATATTATAAAGGTTTAGATAACTTCCTCGGAGGAAAGTACGATTTCAACCGCGCAACCTTCAACGTATTCAAAAAGTGGAATTTTTCTATTCTAGGGTATGCACACATGAACGCTGAGGTTGGGAAAGTTTGGGGTAATGAACTTCCATTTTTGCTGATGTTTATTCCGCGAGCTAATCAGACTTATTCTTACCAGAGTTTCTCCTATAATATGATGAACTTCCTGGAGTTTGTGCATGACGAGTATGCGAGTGTAAATATCCGATACTACTTCAATGGATTTATATTTAATAAAGTCCCTTTATTACGTCGATTAAAGCTTAGAGAGATCGTGAGTTTGAAAGCTTTGTATGGAAGAATTTCTGATAGTAATAATCCGACACTTCCCGGAAATGAGCACCTGGTACAATTACCAGTAGATCCAGAAGGAAATACGTCAACCTTTACTTTAGAAAATGCGCCCTACATTGAGGCGAGTGTAGGCATATCAAATATTTTTAAAATACTAACAATTGATTTTGTTCAGCGTGTCAACTATCTGGACCTACCGAATACACCTTCTTTATTTGGTGTCAAAGGTTTGGGGGTTCGATTTAGAGCTGGACTTGAGTTTTAAAATAAACCAACACTTACAACGAGAAAATACAAACCATTATGCTAAAACAATATGGACAGCAACTGATCTACAAGGTGATCAATCCATTTATTGAAATGTTGATCAAAACAGGTGTTAGCCCCAACACCATTACTTCAGTAGGATTATTCTTTAATTTCCTTGCAGCAGTTGTGTTAATCATCGGTGCTGAAACCGGCGCCCGCGGGGATCATAGCTTTTTAGGATGGGCCGGTGCAATCATTTTATTTGCCGGCGTCTTTGATATGATGGACGGCCGTCTTGCCCGCCTGGGTAAAATGGAGTCTAAATTTGGTGCCCTATATGATTCTGTCTTAGACCGATACAGTGAAATGCTTATGTTTTTAGGTATTTGTTACTACCTGGTCTCTCACGATTACTTCTTAAGTTCTGTTTTTGCATTTGTTGCAATGATTGGTTCTGTGATGGTAAGTTATACCCGAGCACGTGCCGAAGGACTTGGTGTAGACTGTAGTGTTGGGTGGATGCAACGCCCGGAGCGTATCATTTTGGTGAGTGTTTCAGCGATAGCTTGTGGTATTACTTCATATTTTATGGGGCCGGATAATATTTTATTGTTTTCAATGATTAATTTTGAGGCTATTTCCATCTTCATAGGACCGATCGCTGTTTTGGCAGTGATGTCAAACATAACGGCACTACGTAGATTGGAGCACAGTAGACAAGAATTGATGAATCAGTAGTCCAAAACGAAAACATTGAGCGGAAACAATATTGAGAGCATCCAAATCAAGACCAACAGTAGATTTTCACTTAGTAGTATTCTTCCATACTTTCTAGTTGTAATTCTTTATTTGCTTTGGGTTAAGTGGGGAATTGGCGGTTTTCGCCGTGATCATTTTATTTTGATTTCAGGTGTGTCTTTCGTTTACTTTATTCATGAAGAAGGCCGCAAAATGGTCTTTGGTTTTCTTTTCCTGATTTTATATTGGATTATTTTTGATTCGGTGCGGGCCTTTCCCAATTACGAGTATATGCCTATACACATAGGTGATTTATATCAGGCGGAGTTAGATTGGTTTGGGATCAATACCGCTGAAGGAAGGATTACGGCCAACGAGTATTTCGGAAAGCATAACAGTACTTTCCTCGATATATACAGCGCGATCATTTACATCTGTTGGATTCCAATTCCATTCGCCTTTGGTGTTTATCTGTTCTTTGCCAAAAAACGAAAGGAATTAGTCCACTACTTGTTCGCCTTTTTAATGGTAAGTGTGATGGGATTAATCTTTCAGTACCTCTACCCTGCTGCAGCCCCCTGGTATGTCGAATTACATGGAATAGAAGAAGGCTTCAAAAAAGTAGCTGGTAATCCTGGAAGGTTAGTAAAGTTTGATGAGTATTTCGGAGTGAATGTTTTCTCTAATATGTACAGCCTTAATGCAAATGTTTATGCTGCTGTACCTTCAAAACATTGTGCGTTTCCGATTATCTCATTATTCTTCGCCTATAAATTTAAACTAAGGTTTTGGACGATTGTATTTACGGTCTTAATGTTATCCACATGGTTTTCGGCGGTTTATACCAATCATCATTATATAATTGACGTTATTTGCGGAATATTAACTGCTTTACTGACTTTGGGCATTTATTTACTACTAATGCAAACCGGAGTAAAAAACTGGATAAACAGTTATATTCAAAGAAGAGTATTATAGTAAGAACATAATAAACCAACTGATCAAAGTGTTGATCAAAGCACGTTTACGGACAATCCTGCCAAAGGCGGATTCCGTAAAAGCATCAGCGAGTAATAATAAAACACCTAGTATTAACAAATTCAACATACAAATGATTAAGAAGCCAAAAGGAAAGTTGGGTATCCTTACGCCAGGTATGGGCGCGGTTGCTACGACTTTTATCGCAGGAGTGATCGCTGTCCGTAAAGGACTAGCGCAGCCAATTGGATCACTCACCCAAATGGGAACAATACGATTGGGAAAACGAACAGAGAAAAGAAATCCAAAAATTAAAGAGTTCGTTGAGCTGGCACAGCTAAAGGATATCGTTTTTGGTGGATGGGATATCTTTGAAGATAATGTTTATGAGGCAGCTATGCATGCTGATGTATTGGATAAGAATCTCCTCAATAAAATCAAGCGAGATCTGGTAAAAATCAAACCAATGAAAGCTGTTTTTGATAAGAACTATGTCAAAAAATTACATGGTACTTATATCAAAAGAGGAAAAAATAAGATGGCTTTGGCAAAAGCCCTGATGCGCGATATCGACAACTTCAAAAAAGAAAACAAGTGTGACCGCCTGGCTATGGTTTGGTGTGGTTCTACGGAGATTTATATCAAAGAATCGAAAGTACACCAGACGATCGAAAACTTTGAAGAAGGTCTACGTAATAATGATCCGGCGATTCCACCAAGTATGATCTATGCTTACGCAGCGATCAAAAAAGGAGTGCCTTACGCAAACGGTGCGCCAAACCTTTCTTGTGATATTCCGGCATTGGTTAAGCTGGCAAAAGAAAATAAAGTGCCGATTTGTGGTAAAGATTTCAAAACAGGGCAGACTTTGATGAAAACGATTCTCGCTCCTGGTTTCAAAGCTCGTTCTCTTGGTATCGAGGGTTGGTTCTCTACTAACATCCTTGGTAATCGTGATGGGGAGGTATTGGACGATCCGGATAACTTCAAAACAAAAGAAGTTTCCAAGCTTGGTGTATTGGAAGAAATCCTTGAGCCAGACAAAAATCCTGAATTATATAAAAATCTTTATCATAAAGTCCGAATCAACTACTATCCACCTCGTGGAGATGCTAAGGAAGGTTGGGATAATATTGATATTCGGGGTTGGTTAAACTACCCAATGCAGATCAAAGTAGATTTTCTTTGTCGTGATAGTATTCTTGCTGCACCATTGGTTCTAGATTTAGCAATCTTCCTTGATTTGGCTTCGAGAGCAGAGATGGGCGGTATTCAGGAATGGTTATCTTTTTACTTTAAGTCGCCACAGGCTGCTAAAGGTATCCAGCCGTTCCACGATATCTTTGTCCAAATGATGAAACTTAAAAATACACTTCGTCACTTACAGGGTGAAGACTTGATCACGCACCTTGGATTAGATTATTATGATTAGTAGGTGAGAAAGTGGGTGAGTGAG
>JAHDHW010000120.1:15895-17311 GCA_020631105.1 Saprospiraceae bacterium
GTGAGTGAGAAAGTGAGAAGAAAGTTAAGATTATAGGATCGCCACGCTTGTGAAGGTTAATTTATTACCTTTGTAAACGTGGCGATTTGTTTTTCGCCGGTGTGTAATTTAAACGTATTAATCTCCCCAGCCAATGAGTGTACAAGACCTTGTAAAACGCAAGCGACAGATAAAGTTATTTGGGCCTCCAAAAACAAAGCTTGGCAAACGAGTTCGAGACCCTTTCGGTAACGTGATACTCCTCAAACGATTATTAACCAGTGTCCTCGGGGCAGCTACTTACCGCCGTTTCAGCGTTGTCAACAAAATGGATATTCAAGGCTTCGAGTATCTGGAGCAACTTCCTAAAAAGAATGTTTTATTCGTCTCTAATCATCAGACCTACTTCGCGGATGTGATGGCACTATACCACATTTTCTCGAGAGTAAAATGGCGCATACATAAAAGCAGAAATCCAATTTACCTGCTTGCTCCTCGTGCTAAGTCTTACTACATCGCAGCGGAAGAAACGATGAAGCAGAGTGGATTGATGCCCAGGATATTTTCTTATGCAGGTGCTGTAACTGTCCGAAGAGCCTGGCGACACAAAGGTCAGGACGTTCAGCGCAGCTCAGATATCAAAGCGCCTGCGAAGATTAAAAAAGCCTTAGATTATGGCTGGGTGATTACCTTTCCGCAGGGAACAACCGCACTTAATGCACCAATACGCAAAGGTGCGGTCAGCCTTATTAAGGTGCTTGATCCGATTGTCGTACCGGTACAAATCGACGGTTTTCGGGAGGCTTTTGATAAGAAAGGTTTAAGGTATAGAAAGAAAGGGGTTCGCTTATCTGTCGAATTTGGCCAAGCTACCCAGTTTGGAAAAGATGCGAAGTTGGAAGATATAGAAGCATACTTAAAAAAACACATACTCCGAGAAGAATAATCGCATTGCTATTCATTCATGAAATCAGTTCATAAGTTCATTGCTACATTTTTTGGTACCGGCTATGCACCACTTGCCCCGGGTACCGCAGGTGCTATCCTGGCTGCACTTTTTTTGATGCTTTGGTTGTACCTAAACCCTGAAATGGGAGCCTTTGGCATTCCTTTACTCATCATTACTGTGATTGTCACTATTCTTGGTGCCTATAGTACGGATCAATTGGCCGAAGAATGGGGCAAGGATCCTTCGCGCGTAGTCGCAGACGAAGCGATTGGGATGTGGATCAGCGTTTTGTTTCTACCCGCGAATATTTATATAATTCTTTGGGGGCTTCTGCTCTTTAGAATTTTTGATATCTGGAAACCGCTTGGCATCCGAAAGATGGAAAGTATTCCCGGTGGATGGGGTGTGATGATGGATGACGTACTGGCTGGGGTTTATGCGAATATTAGTCTTCGTGTGGGGATGATGGCTTATGTTTACTTGGGGGG
>JAHDHW010000315.1 GCA_020631105.1 Saprospiraceae bacterium
TACTTCCTGATGCGTTCGTTTATCATCCGGCAAATCCCCGATTGCTTTCATCCAGATATGCCGGAAAGGTTGATGACTTGAAGGTATGGCATAATTCATTTTTTCTACCGTACGAAATTCGATAGGTTTAGGTAGCGAAAGTCGACGATACCAGTCCGGATTGGATTCTTTTAATTGGCTGGCATACTCAAGGTCCGGTTGGACATCCTCCGGTTGTGGGACATCCGGCATTTCAATTTGATGCTCTACGCCAGGTTGATCTAATTGAAAAGATGCCGCCATGTTGAATATCGGTCGGCCTTTTTGGATTGCGGTCACTCTACGGGTTGCAAAACTTCCTCCATCTCTCAAACGATCCACCTGATAAACCACCGGCACACTTGGGTCCCCCGCTAAAATAAAATAGCCGTGCATCGAATGAGCACAGCGTTCTATTGGCACCGTTCTGGCCGCAGCATGTAAAGACTGCGCAAGTACCTGACCTCCAAAAATCCTTCCCCAGGGCGTTACATAATTCTGCCCTCGGAAAAGATTTTCTTCTAATTTTTCTAGATTAAGTAATCCTAGTAATTCCTCCGTGTTCTTCATGACACGAAGATAGGATATTTATAATTGATGTGTGAGTTCGACGCTAAGGCTTAGTCAGAAACGTGTCCACGAATATTCCAGTTAATATTTACATCATTATTCGTAAAACTTCGGAACGTTTCCCATACATTATTTGAATCCGCATTAAACCAATCTCCATCTGTAGTCGCAGGGCCTACATCGCAACCGATAGTAGCACCGACATCATTCAATACGATTCGTACGGCGATCCATAATTCTTCTCCACTCAGTTCAATGTTGGTATCTGGTGTATGTAAATTCCAGGAATCTCGCTCCATTTCAGTCGTTACGGCTTTGGTATAAATCAGATTACCAGGTTCTGTCCCCGAACCGCCTTGGTATACTCTGACTTCACATTGATTAGGTGTTTCTTTAAGATAGTATTCAATACCTTCTAAGTTACGCCCTTGATAATCTTGCATTTCGCTGGCAGGAAAACGAACAGCCGCTAGATACTCTCCAGCATTGAGTGCCGGAGCATCATTACTACCTCGATCATAAAACAGATCAGCCGTTAAGTCATCATCCTTTTCGCAACTGAAAGCAACAATAGATAGGAGAAGAAAAAATAAAACCTTTTTCATAGTCTAAATATTTTTTAAATGGTGTGGTTTAATAATGTGTTTTGGATTTTCTTTTGTTGGAAGATAAGTCTTAGCAGCCTATTGGACAAGTGCTTTAACGCAACTTTAATACATATTATGAATACTTAACAAACGGAACTAAATTAATTTCATATTATTCGGCTTACTGCTTAAGTACTTTTATTTTTTACAACTCGCATCCTGATCCTCAGAATCATAATCCCTACTAACAAAATCAAAAAAGGAATCCCAAAAACTTCTCCTCCAATTGCTCCACGAGCGTAGCGGACCGTAAAAATCATCCAGATCCAGAATCCACCAAACAAGTGCAATTTCTTCCAGTTTGCCTTTGAAAGTAACTTCGCATATTGATCAAAGGAAGTCAACAATAGTAAAACAACAAAAACATAAGCGATCCCACCAGGGATAAAAGAAAGAAAACTCCGCTCTGTAAAAACCGGATAGAAAAAATATTGTAGCAATCCCAGAAAACTAAAATGTATCAGATGAATTATGGCAAAGCTCACTCCCAGATATCGTCGGTTCATCAACACCCAAAAGGACATTGAATTCTTCAACCACAGATGTATACCTCTCGCCCCAAATGCCAAACAAAAAAATACTAATCCAATCCTCGCTGACCATTTTATTAGCATCCTTAACCCCTCTTCGTTCCACCCTATTAACATTAGCATTATCCCGAATATTCCTAAAGTACTTAGGACTATCAATCGTGTCAACTGCCAGCCCCAAATTCCTTTTTGATCTTTTTCCATGATTTATCTGTTATATTTATGTAGATTCTAATTTGAACTCACACCTTAATGCTTATTCCATATGTCTTTTCTTAAAGCTGAGTGGCGGAAACTTATTATGGCGAATTACATCATCGATCCTGATGTGCTAAAAAGCTACGTCCCTTACAAAACAGAATTAGATACCTGGAACGGAAATAATTATGTCAGTTTGATCGGTTTTCTTTTCGTCAACACAAAGCTTCTTGGTTTAAAGATACCTTTTCATATCAATTTTGAAGAAGTAAACCTTCGTTTTTATGTTCGATACAAAGATGGTGATGAGTGGAAACGTGGAGTCGTATTCATTAAGGAGATCGTTCCCAAACCCGCAATTACATTTGTCGCCAACACCTTATATCAGGAGCATTACGCAACTTGTAAAATGAAGCATCAATGGGAGACTAAAGAACATGCTCAATTCATTCGCTACGATTGGAAGCAAAAAGGTCAATGGCAGACCATCGGCGTAGAAGCAGCACTGGAGCCGACACCAATTCTGGAAGGAAGCGAAGCAGAATTCATCACCGAACACTACTGGGGCTACACTCAAATTAGTCCAAGCAAGACATACGAATACGAAGTCACCCATCCACGCTGGCAGCAATACGAGGTGATTAACCACCATATTAAAACTGATTTTTCGCTAATGCCGAAAGCTTTCGGCAACGGCGCTGATTTCTCCTTCCTAAACGTTCGGGAACCCGACTCCGTTTTCCTCGCCGAAGGCTCGTCTATTACCGTAGAAAACAAACGGACGAT
>JAHDHW010000121.1 GCA_020631105.1 Saprospiraceae bacterium
GTTAGTGGGTTATTATATCGAATCAAAGGTTTAAGTTTAAAAGGTCATAAATACGCCAACGGAATAAGAAGGATTTGCAAAAATGATCTTTCCTGATAGTGCGGTGGCATAAGTTGCGGAAACGCCCCACTTATCGTTGATGTTAAATGCAAGCTCCGGAGAGAAGGTTAGGTGTTCACTATTATTTGCGAAAATACTGGTGCTATTAATTTGATCGCCCAGGTTTCCATTTTGAAATGATTCAATACCATAAAGTCTTCCAATGGCCGTCAGTTTATTATTGAATAAGGTAGCCCCTACTTCTATCCCATAATGGAATTCATCAGAGAATCCTTTAGTGCGATTATTTACGCCAAGGTATACATTAGCATAAGCATTTGTTTTGCCAAGTTTAAACCCAGCCCCTGCGTCAATTTGTAATAATTGATTAAACTCTCCATCTCCGGTTTGTAGCCTTCCGTTCTCGCCGCCTGCAGATTCACCCAGAGGTAGGCCAAATTTTAGCGTAGCGCTTACTGCAACGGGTCTATTAATGACTACTCCATATTTAATTGCAAGATCGGTGTCTCCAAAACCATTGATGGCTTCTCCAGCCTGAATGATGTCTCCAGTGGTTGCCGAAACGGTATTATTGAAATAAGCTCTGGAGAAAAATGGAACATAGGCTATTCCGGTTAGTCGATCGGTAAAACCGTACTCTGCGTAAACGCCGCTATTAAATATTCCGTTGGTTACGTTTGGGTCGATTTTGCCAGTATCTGTAAAGTGTTTGTCTGCTACTACCCACCATTGAAAGAGTTTGATATATCCTTTACCCTTTGGTTGCGGCCAGCCACCTCCGGCAAGTAAAGAGGTAGTGATGAATAAGAAGAGCAATAGGGGAATTACTTTATATTTTAACATGATGATTTTTTTGTAATTGGTAATCTAATTTTGTTGATGCTTATTTATTTTATGTTACTCTATGGCTCCGTCACCAACCTTTACACTGAAAGGCTTACAATAGAAAAGCAGGTAATTGTAAGTGTTAATGTCCACTCCGGGAACGAAATAAGAATGTGCGCCTTCTAGAATGTCAATTTTAGATACTTCTAATGCGTTGTTGATGGTGTTGGGATTATTCGTGAGGTATAGGTAAAACCCGGGTAATCCATCAGAGGCAACGTAGTTTTCAGCGAATTCAATAATTAAATTTTCGCCATCTTGTCGGAGTACAAAATCCCCTTCTAGGACATATGAACTGGTAGTATTGGCGGTCCCCATTCTTTCTTCTGGTTCGTCAACGGGCATTTCTATTACTTCCTCTTCAGTAATGATTAGATCGAACTGATCTTCTACACTTGAATTGTCTGGTAAAGCTACACTAGCGGAAATGGTTGTTTCTCCGGCTGTCAAGCCAAGAATTTCTCCGGATGAATTAATACTGGCTACTGCTTCGTTTGTGCTGATCCAGGTTATCGGCGTTTCAGAAACTTGCCCAATGTTATTGAAGAAAGTTGCGCTTAGGCTATGCGTCATATTAACCTGGAGACTGTCAATAGAGTTATCAATACTAATTCTCTCAGGCACTTCATCCTGGATAATATCGTCACCAATACATGCACTAAATAGGGTTAGCATTAAAGGGAAAATAAAAATAATCGTTCTCATCTTTTTTAAATTTTATTTTGATGGTACAAAGATGGGAGGATTAAAGGGGCCAAATATCACAGAAGTATTGCAATTGTATAATTAAAATTGCTAAAGGATTGATTTAGGTAAATGGAATGTTAGGATTATGGGAATTAATTATATTTGTTTAGTCAGTTTGATCGAATTTCGATGATTTTTCGATTGCTGATGAAGAACTTCATTATAACTTAACTAAAAATGCATTTTATGAATCAAGATACTATTCTCGATAGTTATGAAGGTCAATCAAATTTTTTCCTTAATTCTCAAGGTATAGAATACATAAGAGAGACTGCAAAATGGGCTAAATTTCTAGCAATTGTAGGTTTTGTGATGATTGGCTTTATGGTTATTTTTTCTTTGATGTTTGGCGCTTTTTCGTCTACCATCTTATCGCAGGCGCAGACTGCACCGGGATATCCTGGAGCTGGATTTCCTATTGCTTCTTTTGTTGTACTATACCTTTTGTTAGCTGTACTGTATTTTTTTCCTACACTTTATCTATTTCGTTATGCAACGAAGACACAGTCAGCTATAAGAAGCGCAAATAATGATCTTTTAATAGAGGGATTAGGCTATATGAAGTCTGTGTTTAAGTTTTGGGGGATCCTGACCATAGTTATACTTGGACTCTATGCATTAATCTTTTTGTTTGCAATACTGGCCGGAGGCTTGGCGAGCTTCTAATGGCAGGCAAAAAAAAATGTCAACTCCTTCGAAGGAGTTGACATTTATTAAATTTGGCAATAAAAGATTACAATACAGTTGGTATCATTTGTTTGTTTACCACCTCATAGAATCCGTTTTTCACGCGCTTGTTAAAATAACTACGTCCGAGTTGAACGGTAGCATCATTAGAAACAAACTTGATTTCAACATGGGTTGGTCTTAGTTCAACGATTTTAATTTTCACTGCATCTGTTATCATTCTATTGGATGTTTATAGAGGTTAGGAATAGTTAATGTTCTAAGCTGCTTTCACGATATTCGTATCGATGAATTTTTCGCCATCCCACTTACCTAGCCATTCGCAATCTTTTCGTTGCTTGATATAGGTGTTATAAGCAAAGATTGCTTCTTCTTTTGTTTCTCGGCGAATAGTGACGGTATTATTGAATCCCATTTTGATATCAAAGAAATAGTTCCCTTTAGCTTTCGTGAAATTCTTCTTCTTACGCATAATATAGTATTTAGTGAAAAAGGGATACTCATAATGGAGTATCTTGTTTTTATATAATAATTGATTTAAATGCTAACAACGGTAGCATTTGGTAAGTTGTATTTTTCAACAATTCGTTCTGTAAAGCTTTTGTGGCCACGAGCAGCTAATAAATAAAGTTTGCCTCCTTTCCGTTCCGCTAAGGTTCCAAATAATTTCCATTTTGAAATTACTTCTTGCTTGTCATCATCCTTAAGTGCAATTTGGAAATAAGACTTATTGCCTGTTCGGGTTGCCGTAATATCCGGAGCAATTACTTCATCACTACCAGGTCGGGTAAACGAGCGTGGAGATTCCATATCTTCAACTTGAGCTTTAATGTTTTCGAAACCACGATTCTTAGCCCATGTTATGGCTTTCTGATATAATTTATCTTTCATAATAAAAGTTTTTTGTTTTAGAAAAAATACATTAACCAACAAAGTCAGGTTTTATTTGTGGAAGGGTAGATATTAGCAGATTAAAAACAGCTAATAGAAAATAAGTGGTGGGAATAATGTTGGAGAATTTTTAATTTTTATAACCTTCATACTAAAGATATAACGCTCAAAGGTAAAAAATAGTTTCCATAGAAACTAATTTTTAATAATTTAGTTTAAATGGCCTTGTTTTATACTATAGCCGCGATTTTCATCATTTTGCTGTGGTATTTTCTTTGCAAATTTACGTTTTTTTTGTGTTTAAATTGACGCGAAACAATTCAAGCCTAAATAATGACAGTTCATCCTATCTAAACCTCCGTTCAGTTCAGAACATGCTTTTATTACTACTTCATGCCCTATTTTTACTATACAGTTCGATGGAGGGAGTATTAACTACTATCCGTCACTAGTAATCTTACCAAAAGAACAACTCTATATTTTTCCGTCAATTTTTTTTAAAAAACAATGGAAACTTTAGAACAAACTAAAGTTTCCAGCGTTTTTTGTCTCGAACGAACTCACAGAGATTAAAGAATATGCATTTAAAACCAGAGATACTAGAAGGTGCATCAAGCCTTTTTATGCGCTATGGGATCAAAAGTGTTACCATGGACGATATTTCCAGAGAGCTGGGGATATCTAAAAAAACTTTGTACCAGTATGTTGAGAATAAAGCGGATTTGATTAAGCAGACGATGGAGTTACATATTGATGAAGAGAAAAAAATGATAAGCCAACTCAAAGAAACAGCTGATGATGCTATTCATGAGATTGTAATCTTAGCTAAGCATATTACGCAAATGCTAAGAGAAATCCCTCCGGGCTTTACTTATGATTTACAAAAATATTACCGGAAGTGTTGGGAGATTGTTGATAAGTATAATCACAGCCACATTTATGGGACGATCAAAGATAATATTGAGCGAGGTATTAAGCAGGGAGTGTATCGGGAAGGTATAAATCCGGATATTATTGCAAAGCTATACGTAGGAAAAACTTCATTAATAACAGATGAAGAAGTATTTCCTTTAAGGAACTATAAAAAAGATATTTTGTTTGAGCAATACATTAGTTATCACCTACGTGGCATTGCTTCAACCAAAGGACTAAAACTATTAGCAAAACATACTAAAAACCTATTATGAAAATCCATTTATTCATCTTGTTTCTTTTGACACTTGGGACGAGCTTCGCCCAGGAGTCTGAGGAGATGACCCTTCAAGATGCCATTGATTATGCTTTGGAAAATAGTATTGATATGCGTCTTGCTGCAATTGATATCGCAGATGCCGAAGAGCAAATTGTAGAACGACGATCGATCGGAATTCCTCAAGTAGCTGCTGGAGTCGATTATCAATACTTCATTCAAGTCCCGGCTTCGGTTGTTGACCTCAGCAATTTCGATCCAACGCTTCCGGAAGGAACTTTTGAGAAATTACAATTTGGACTCAAGAATAACCTTACTGCTTCCATCACTGCGAATGCCTTAATTTTTGATGCAAGTTATCTTACAGGATTGAGAGCAGCTCGTGCATATCGGGATTATGTGCAAAGAGATCGGGAAAGAGTTATTTATGAGGTGAAGAATAAAGTGATCGAATCTTACTTACCGGCACTTATACTGGAAGAAAGTAAGAAAACACTACTTAAAAATATTGACAACCTGGGGAAGTTATTAGAGGAAACCAAAGCGATTTACAATGAGGGATTTGCTGAACAATTGGATGTGGACCGACTGGAACTTTCTCTGTCTAACCTTCGAACGGAGGTAGAAAATCTCGATCGTCAAAAGGAGATTATTTATAACGTCCTGAAGTTTCAAATGGGCTATCCCATAAATGATCCCATCAAAGCGGTAGATAATATTGAAGCGCTTTTTGAGCCTGCGAGTGAAACGGAATTATCCGGAAATGTTGATTATGCTCAACGCCCTGAAATAAAAGTACTGGAATTAGGAATTCGTTTAAATGAGCTTAATGTTGAACTAAACAAATCAGGGTACTTGCCAAGCCTTGGGGCTTTCGCAACTTATCAACAATCAGCGCAAGGGAATAACTTGTTTGATAATCCAATTTGGGTACCTTCTTCTATTGTAGGATTGCAGTTGAATGTTCCGATATTTGATGGCTTTAATAAACGAGCTAAAATTAACAGAGCCAAACTTGACCTAGAAGTTGCTCAAAAACAAAAAGAACAATTAGAACGATCTATTTCTCTGGAAGTAGCTAATGCACGAACGAATTATATCAATGCTCTAGAACGTGCTCAGAGTCAACAAAAAAACGTAGAGCTGGCAGAAAGAATTTACAATACTACACAGATTAAGTATAAAGAAGGCGTAGGCTCAAGTGTTGAGGTAACTCAGGCAGAGCAAGGTCTTTATGAAACCCAGCAAAACTATACGCAAGCAAGGTATGACCTTTTGGTTGCGAAAATGGCTTTGGAAAAGGCCTTAGGTGATTTATAAATAAAATGAAACTGATCAAAATATACTAGTTAATGAAATATCTAATTCCAATCCTTACTACACTTATTTTTGCGGTAGCTTGTCAACCCGCCGCAGAGTATCCAAATGATTTAGTAGGAAAGCAAACCTTACTAAAAGAAAAACAAAAAGAGCTTCGCGAGATGGAGAAGCTCATCGCAAAACTAGAAACTGAAATTGATTCTCTTGATCCGAATAGTAAAAAAGAGAAACCTAAAACATTAGTTACTACTGAGGTGGTACAGGTGAAAGATTTCGAGCGCTACGTTGACATTCAGTCTAATGTTCAATCCGATGATGTGGTAATGGCAAGTAGTGAGACCGGAGGTCGATTAATCAATGTTAGAGTGGATGAAGGAAGCTATGTCAAGAGGGGACAATTGATTGCAACAGTTGACCTGGAGTCTATCAACAAACAAATCGATGAGTTGAATACAGCACTTAGCCTTGCAAATGATGTTTATGAACGTCAGAAAAGACTTTGGGATCAGAATATCGGCTCAGAGATTCAATATCTACAAGCCAAGAATAATAAAGAAAGATTAGAAAAGTCTATGGAAACGGCTAAGTTCCAATTAACGAAAGGTAACGTTTATGCGCCAATCTCGGGTGTAGTGGATATGGTGTTCTTAAAGACAGGGGAGATGTCTGCTCCCGGAACACCGATCGTACAAATCCTCAACACTTCCAAAGTGAAAGTGGCAGCGGATGTGCCTGAAAAATATTTGAAATCAGTACGGCGGGGGCAATTGGTTAAAGTTAACTTTCCGGCACTGGACCGAGAGACCGAAGCTCGGGTCTCTTTAGTAGGAAGTACGATTAACCCGGCCAACCGTACATTTAAGGTTGAGGTAGATTTGCCGAACAAAGATGGACTCTTAAAACCTAACCTTTTGGCAAGTATGGCTATTGAAGATTTTTCAACAAAGAATGCAGTGGTTGTACCTTTGGATATTGTGCAACAAGAAGTAGGCGGCAGCTTTTACGTATTTGTGCAAGAGCAAAATACAGAAGGGGCTAAAATTGCAAAGAAGGTTTATGTCAAAACCGGAGAAAGCTATAATGGCGAGATCATCGTGACCGAGGGACTCAAGGGCGGTGAAGCCCTGATCATCAAAGGCTCGAGAGGACTAGCGAATAATGAATTAATCCAAGTACAAACATCAACTACAGCAAGCAATGGCTAATCAACTATTCAAAGAAATGCGGGAGAAATTACGAGAATTTGGCTTGACTACTTTTGCGGTAGATAACCGTACTAGTGTATTTCTTCTTACGTTTATGATTTTACTTTTTGGAGTGTCGGGCTATCAGGCTATGCCAAAGGAGGCTTACCCGGAGATTAGCTGGCCGCAGATATTCGTGAATACTCCCTATTTTGGTAACTCTGCCGAAGATATTGAAAATCTGGTCACCCGACCTTTGGAGAAAGAGCTTGCTGGTATTTCGGAAGTGAAGAAAATCACTTCTCAATCCATGCAGGATTATTCTATAATCACTGTAGAGTTTGATGCAGATATTGAAATGGATGATGCGGCACGAAAAACTAAAGATGCGGTAGATAAAGCAAAGCCAGAGCTGCCGAATGATATGAATACAGAACCGGAAGTACTCGAGATTAATTTTTCGGAGCTACCGATTATGACGATTAATTTATTCGGAGAGTTTACGAATGACGAGTTACGGAATTATGGTGAATATCTGCAAGATGAAATCGAGGATTTAAAAGAAATCTCAGTAGTTAATCTGAAAGGTGCACTGGAACGAGAAGTGAAGATTGATGTTGATTTGCCGAAGATGGAAGCTGTACAAGTGAGCTTTAACGATATCGAAAATGCAGTACGGTCAGAGAATATTACGATGTCAGGAGGAGAGTTGCTGAATAATGACTTTCGTCGGACTATCCGGATTGTGGGAGAGTTCGAAAGTGTATCGGAGCTAGAGAATATGATCATTAAGAATGAGAATAATGCGCCGATCTATTTGCGGGACATTGCTAAGGTGTATTTTGGAGAGCAAGACAAAACGAGTATTGCCCGATCGGATTTGTTACCGGTTATATCACTGGATGTTATCAAAGAGAGTGGCGAAAACTTACTCAATGCAGCAGATAAAATTAAAGCCAAAATCAAAGAAGCCGAAACAAAAGTATTTCCAGAAAAACTCGGAATCTCTATTTTCAATGACATCAGTATTCAAACCAATGACCTGGTAGAGAATCTCGAGAATAGTATTATCTCTGGGGTGATCCTCGTGGTACTCGTACTCTTATTCTTCCTCGGACTTCGGAATGCAATGTTCGTTGGTATTGCCATCCCGCTCTCTATGCTCATGGGAATACTCGTACTGAATATGTTGGGCTACACTATGAATATGGTTGTACTCTTTTCCCTGATATTAGCACTTGGACTACTGGTGGATAATGCTATTGTGGTTGTAGAGAATGTTTACCGGTATATGCAAAACGGCTTCTCAGGGATTGAAGCGGCTCGCTATGGTGCAGGGGAGGTAGCCTTACCAATCATTGCTTCGACGGCCACTACACTTGCAGCATTTTTGCCCCTGGCATTCTGGCCGGGTATTATGGGAAGTTTTATGAAGTACCTGCCGATTACTTTAATTGTAGTATTGACCTGCTCCTTGTTTGTAGCGCTGGTGATCAATCCGGTATTCACTTCTAAATTTATGAAGGTTGATGAAAAAGCAGATGACCTAGCAGTTCGGAAACGCAGAAGAAGAAATATCCTTTTAGGAGCTTTACTAATGCTGATCGTAGCGATTGGTGCTCACTTTAGTGATACGATGTGGTTACGGAATCTGCTGGGTATTTCCATTATTCTATCGCTACTTAACTTTTTTGTATTACGAGATGCGTCCTTTTATTTTCAAAATAAAATATTACCAATTCTTGAGCGTGGATATAATCGATTTATAAAAGGAGCATTACATAAATATACTCCGGTAGTAGTATTTGCTGGTACTTTTGTACTATTGATAGCAGCGCTAGGATTACTCGGAGCGAATATGCCTAAGGTCGAATTATTCCCTCAGGCTGACCCACTTTATGTTAATGCTTTTGTCGAATTACCATTAGGCCGAGATATTGAGGCGACCGACCGAATCCTGAAAGACATGGAGCAGAAAGTTGTCGAATCGCTTGAGCCTTATACGGATATTGTCGAGGCAGTGCTTTCTCAAATTGGAGAAAATACTGCTGATCCTAATGCAGGGCCGAGTTTTGGTGCTTCTCCAAATCGGGCAAGACTAACCGTCTCCTTTGTCCCTGCCCGGGAGAGAGGAACACTTTCGAGTGCGACGGCTATGGAAGTTATTCGTGATGCTGTACAAGGCTATCCTGGGGTACAGGTAGTCGTTGACCAAAATGCAGAAGGTCCTCCACAAGGAAAAGATATCAATATTGAGATTAAAGGAGATGACGTGGATCGATTAGCTGTCTTATCTGAAGAAATGATTGCATTTATTAATGCAAGTGGTGTTCCTGGAGTTGAAGAACTAAAGGCAGATGTAGAAATCGGTAAGCCAGAAATGTTGGTTCAGATTGATCGCGAAGCAGCACGTACGTATCAAGTTTCTACTTTTGCCATTGCAGATGCCATTCGAACTTCAGTGTTTGGAAAGGAAATTTCAAAGTATAAAGAAGGAGAGGATGAGTATCCAATCACGCTGCGTCTTGATGAACAATATCGAAATAGCACAGGTGATATTCTTAATCAAAAAATCACTTTCCGTAACCCCGCAAATGGGCGTATTGCTCAAGTGCCGGTATCAACGGTTGCAGATATTAGCTATGGTTCTTCTTATAACTCGATTAATCGTAAAGATCAGGAGAGAGTAATCACCGTGTACTCTAATGTATTGGAAGGGTATAATGCGAATGAAGTGGTTGCGGAGTTAAAAGATTTACTGGCGGATTTTGAAATGCCTAATAATTACGGATACGAATTTACAGGGCAACAGGAAGAAATGGCTGAACAGATGGAGTTTCTATCTTCTGCCTTTATGGTTGCACTATTTGCGATATTCCTGATTCTGGTTGCTCAGTTTAATAGTATCATTTCACCATTCATAATTATCCTGTCTATTGTATTTAGTACTATTGGTGTATTCTTAGGGTACGTTTTTACAGAAATGGATATAATAATCGTAATGACTGGAGTCGGTATTATTTCTTTGGCGGGGATTGTAGTAAATAATGCTATTGTCCTTGTAGATTATATCAATTTGTTGCTCAAACGAAAACGGGAAGAACTAGGGGTAGAGAATGTTTACGATCTTAGTAAAGAACAAGTCAAGGATGCTATTATAGAAGGTGGAGCTACTCGTTTGCGACCGGTATTATTAACAGCGATTACGACGGTCTTAGGCCTGGTGCCTTTAGCCATTGGCTTTAATTTTAACTTCTTTACTTTTATTGCCCGTTTCGATCCTGAGTTTTTCTTAGGAGGTGATAATGCAGCTTTCTGGGGGACTATGGCCTGGACAGTAATCTACGGTTTAGCCTTTGCTACCTTCCTGACGCTGGTTGTGGTGCCGGTCATGTATTGGTTATCTTATCGTTTCAATCTTGCTTTCCGAAGAATATTTATACGAGAAAATTCAAATACAAGAGATATGGAGTTGGCGGAGTAAGGATTCGGCAATTTACTTTACAAGAAAAAGGCCCTGGTTTCGAAAGAAACTGGGGCCTTTTTCAGTTTAGAAGGTTGAAATTAAAATTAACAGGCGGCCATATTTGTGATAAAAATAAGGCATGAAGTCGGTTTTTGCTGTTTGATGAATATTATTTTTACTTATTTGATTTTTATTAACATGTCACAATTGGTTTTGATATTTTAAGGACTTTATTGCTTCCGTTTTTGAATTCCCTTTCGTCCGGAGCCCACAAACCCTTCATTAAAGGCATCAATTCATTTTATTTCCATGATTTTTTGATTGTAAACTTTACGAGCCGGGTGATCTCCGAAGAACACATATTTTAAAATAAACGATATGTTGCTGTCACAAAAAGACCGTTCATTTTTGATCCCAGAAAAATTATGGCGCAGTAATTGCAAAATGCTAAAGTGTGAAATGGATGGATGATTTATAAGCAAATTCATCTATCGTAACCTTTGAAAATCGTGACCGTTTCACACCTGAAATAGCAAAAAAATATCATCATATACTGATGTTGATTCTTTAGAAAAACTAAAAATCAAATCAGTATTTCTGGCTAAATATTATTGAGTCAGATCTAAAGAAATTTAGGGTGAGTGTTTGTTCATAGTTTTTGTTTTTTGTTTTGTCCCCCGGCAATGTCTGGGGGAATTTTTTTTCTCCTCATAGAAACAAAACTTCTTAGCTATTAAACCCTATCCCCCACTAAAGATTTTCAACAAATTTTAGATTTATTCGATGGCATCAAAGCGATGCATCTAATCTACGCTACCCCCATGATCTTCCGGCAGGTAATGATACCATGTATTAAGATCATCAATACGTAAGGGTAGAGTGTTTTATATGTTTCAATTGATCCCAGACCCGATTATCCCATTAGGGATCGGGATCTGGGGATTTTTAACACTCTTCAAAGATAGTGTTTGTTCATAGTGTTTGTTTTTTGTTTTGTCCCTGTCAATTAGATTTGACAGGGTTTTTTTATTCCCTTTTGTGATTTTTATTACTCGCTGGTGTTCCTTCCGAGTTTGCAAAGCGCACTCGGAAATCATGCGCTGATCATAAATCCCTAAATAGTTGGGTGACTCTTGTTTTATTACGTTTGCTTATCGGTATTCGATGGTCTCCCATGATTAATTCCTCTCGATCGAGGCGTTCTACCATTGTTAATTGTACCAGGTAAGACCGATGAACCTGAGTAAAATCATTTTCAGGTAATTGCCGTCTTAATTCTTTTAAGGCCATTAAGGTAAGATGACTTGTCGTTTTGGTAAATATTCGCACATAGTTTTGCATTGCTTCTACGTATAGAATATCCTTGATTTTGATTTTAACAATACTAGAGTCTTCTTTAATGACTAGAAATTTTTCTTCGGCCTGCGATTTAAGTTCCATAAATCTTAGCGCTTTATTGACCGACTGAAGGAATCGTTCTAGTGGAATTGGCTTGACGATATAATCGATTACGTTAAATTCAAAACTTTCCAAAGCATGTTCTGAATAGGCCGTTGTAAAAATAACGGGTGGGTTGTCTTTTAGCACCCTTAGTAACTCTAAGCCGTTTAGGTAAGGCATATTGATATCCAGGAATAGTAAGTCGACTTTGTTTTTACTAAGCCAGGCCTTTGCTTCCATACCATTTCGAAATGTATTTAATAACTCAAGCTCTTCCACCTGAACGATGTACTTTTCGAGTGCTTTTCTAGCAATAGCTTCATCATCGATAATTATGCAGCTAAGTCTTTTCATGTTGTACTTTTAAATGGAGTTGCAGCTGTACTTCAAATTTATGTGATTCTTCATTGATTGTCAGATGATATTGGTCACCATAGATAAGACCTAGCCGGTCTTTTACATTTTTAAGGCCTATCCCTCCGACTTGAAAATGTTGAATAGCATCCTGGTCGACTGAGTTGGAACAGTTAAAACTCAGGTTATTTTCATCCATTCGAATCTTTATAATGATTTGGTTTTTATGCTTTTCCAAAAAGTGACTAACGTACTTAAACGCATTTTCAATAAAAGGGGTAAATAATAAAGGAGCAATTTGATAATCTCCCTCAAACTCATCAATGTCAATTTCTACGACCACTTCGTCTTCTACTCTTGCCGTATTTAATGCGATGTATTGACGTAAGTAGTTTAGCTCTTTTGATAAAGAGGTAAATGCTGAACTACTTTCGTACAAATGATATCGTAATGCATTTGAAAGATTCAAAACAAGGTTTTTCGCTTTTTCTGTGTCTGTATCAATTAAATGATAAATACTATTCATCCCATTAAACAAGGTATGAGGATGAATTTGTGCTTTCAAAAAGTTTAACTCCGTTTTTAATTTTTCCTGTTCAATTTTGTAAGTCCGCTCCAACATGAGCTGCCGGTCAATTGGGACACGATAGACAAAAGCCATGAGGAAATATAAAATGTTAAGTGGGAGAATATATACCAGGCCATCTATTAAGTAATTTACGGTAGATAGATCAAGGGCGGAAACATAGGTTTGATTCTGGTAGTACGCACCTACATAAGCATCAATCCATAATTCAAGTATACTTACTAGAGCTATAAGCCCAATGCTCCATAGCGTAAATTGTTTTCTCTTTTGACGATTATAAAATACAGGAATAAGATAAAAACTAGTAAGGTAGAACACTGCCGCATTAGTCAATGCACCATATATCTGAGGAACCAAAGTGTTGTACTTGTTGGAGAGGGTCCAGCCCCAGACCAAACTAAACGAAGAAAGCATAAATATGATCAGACTCCAGATCAATAAATGCTTAATGATGCTAAAAGTGTTTAGTGTCATAAAAAATATTCAAATGAACGATACTCTAAGTTAAAGAATTACAAGTAGTCAAAGTCTGGTGCTTGATAAGCGGGGCGATTTTAATTACGAACGGGAGGATAAGGTCCATTCATCAATCCTATAATATCGCCTGACAATGTAATTTTTATACGGCCTAAAAAGCCTTGAAATTGCAAGAAAAAAATAACGACATGAAAAAATTAATGAAAGTTTTATTCCTTCTTGCTATTCCTTTATTTACACTTAATGCCCAGTCAACTGATACTCAATTGTTGCTGGATGAATACCTCGCCACCTTACCAGAGCGGGCAGAAATTGCAATCGGTCTAATCAATAAAGGAGCAATTACCAAACTTGGTTATCAAAAGAAAAATGGTCAAATCATACCAGTTGAAAATAGCCAACACGTATTCGAAATTGGTTCTGTCTCTAAAACCTTTACTGCCGCATTAGTTCTTCAGCAACAGCTTGCCGGAGCACTGGATATTAACCATCCTTTTGTGGATTACTTTCCGGAAGAAAATTTTAATAATGCTATGGATAGTATCCTGATCCGCCATCTGTTGACACACACTTCTGGTCTTGCAGATGCACCTGATGCAGCAGCCTGGCCTTATATTCTTGGTATGTTGTTCACCAAGCGTCAACCTCATAAATTTATGAAATGGAAACATTACAAAAAGTACCTGAATAATAACGAACCTGAGGCCTTAGCTGGCACTCATTGGGGATATAATAATGCAGCATACGGTTTGCTTGGGCAACTCTTGGAAGTCCAAACTAAGCAGTCTTGGGAATCCTTACTTCAACAAAAAATATTTGATCAGCTAGGTATGGATAATTCTTATGCTACTGGTGACGGGGTGCCACAATCACTTCGGGTAACAGGATATGATGCAAAAGGTAAAAAAGCACCCTATTGGGATACGCCATTTATGAACCCTGCAGGTTCAATAAAATCCTGCACGGATGATATGATCACGTGGTTACAGACACATATGGATACTGAACGGGATACTTTGTTTAGTGAACTATCGCAAGTTTATGAGATAAAAGCAGGGTGGGCACAATGCAAAATGGGAAATGCCTGGGCGCATAGATATGAACAAGAAAAGCATCAAATATGGCACGGCGGAGCAACTGGTGCTTTCCGATCGCTTGTAGCTTTCGATCCTGAATTACAAACAGGCATTGTTTTATTAGTGAACTTCAATGCACATCATCCGGATATGAAAGATGAAAATAAAAAGAGTACTATCCGGACTTATGGATTCCGACTGCTTGAAAGTTTGGATGATTAGAGATGAGTTGATCTTGGATATTCCTGAATATCGCCTCGTTGTGGTTGTAGTGTTCTTTGTGAGCGGTAAGTCCTACGAGGTGATGTTTTTTAGTACGCTAGATCTATGCTTTAGTAAAGAGCATGTATACTCGGAGGTATAAACTAAGAAATGTCTAGTGAAAAAGAAGTTTGGAATGCTATTGATAAAGGATGCGGAAACCATTTGCTAGTTAATATTTTCTCACAAGGGACACAAAGAACACAACGATAGGGAAGCTTAATAGAATTCTAAAAAGCGAACCTTTGCGGGTTTAGTGTCCTTTGTGAGAAATCGAGTTGAACGCGATACTACTTTAGTAATGCCTGGCATGATACCCTTTAGTAGGATTTGATGGCACAGCTATTTTTTCATAAAAAACTCAATAGCTCCATTTGATCCATTGATACCATATCGGACAGTCGCTTCACCAGGTTTTATTACTCTAGCTCTTTTGATTTCGTTATGGTCGATCACTTGCATGGCGCGCCTAAGCGAACTTCCAATTTGTTGACCTTCCTGTACAAAGAGAGGTGTCGATCCTACTGTGTTTGTATTGTGTCCACCAGTGGTGATAAATACTCTGGCATTATTGCCACCACCATTGACTCGGACGCCGGGCAAGGTACGTAAGTAATCTACAAGCGAATCATAGACTCTTTCTGAATTATTAGTTTCGTTACTAACTCCACAAGAGAAGAAGGATAGACAAAACAAGAAAGCGCAAAACGTTAATGTGATTTTCTTTTTCATAAGCTTTTAATTTTAAATAAAACAAGATAAGAAACGATTTTGTTAATTTTTTATAAAAAATTAATCCTTTCTTGATGTTATCCAATTTCAAGACCTCTATTCTATCGGGGATTTGTAAAGATGAAAAGTATACACTCAGCATCAAATGAATTGAACACTAAACGTATATTTAGTCCGATAGTCACCAAGGTCTATTCCGCTTATAGTGCTTCTTAGTCGAACTTTTGCATCTACTTTTTATGAAAACCGTACATTCGGATATGTTAAATCGAATTCTTGAATTTCGTTTACGACAATGCTGGCGTGTTTTGAAAAGTATCGGAGCGATTTATTTCATCTTGCTGGTTATTGTTTGCCTGGGATTTTTCCTGGGTTTGGTAGAAGCAGTGATTCAATCTTCTTCTCCATTCGTTGGTCTCGTCGGAGTGATCCTGATTACATCAATTCACTTTAGTAGAAAAGACGGAGGCTTTTTACGTTTGCTTGGGGTGCATCGAGTCCGACTATATTTCCTGGAATACTTCTTTCTGTTACTGCCTTTAGCTGTATTGTTTTTGATAGGGCAGAATTTTGGAGCTATTGCTGTACAATGTATCGGGTTAGCCATTATTGCTTTCTTGCCAAATCCAGAGTTGGGAGGCTCGCATTTTGCGAACCGATTAGACTTTGCATTTCTACCTAAGGATGCTTTCGAGTTACGGAGCTACCTGCGAAAAAACTTAATACTTCTTTTGGGAGTATACCTCATCAGTTTGTTTGCTAGCCATTTTGTGGTGGTTCCGATTACGATGGTAATTATTATGGCTTTACTTTTTGTATCGGTATTTGATGAAGTGGAGAGTAAGGCTTTATTTGAGGCGGTCCATTTTCGACAGTATATTTTACGACGTAAAATCATTTTGTATGTTGGCTTGTTTCATATTTTGCTAGCTCCTCAGATTGCGCTGTTTTTGATTTTTAATCTACAGTACTGGTATATTATGTTAGCCGTTTTATTCGTCTGTACCACTTCGGTCCTTTTTAACATCATGTATAAGTATGCGCAGTATACGCCTTATCGAAGACGAGTATATAACTCGATGGCGAGCAGTATTTTCTTTGGTTTTGCTTTAGTTCCTTTTCTTTACCCGGTTACGATTCTCTATGTTGTTTTTTATTGGAGAAAAGCCCGTAAAAATATAAAACTGTTTTATGCTAATAATTGATCAATTAGTCGCTGGTTATGGAGGTGAACCTGTATTGAAAGGGGTGAACCTTCAAAGTGAACCCGGCGTGATTCATGGAATTTTGGGGCGTAATGGAGCAGGGAAAACGACTTTGTTTAAAACTATATATGGTTTTAAGGAAAAGGAAGAGGGGAGTGTTACCTTATCAGGTGAAGCGCTGACTAATCGTTCCATTGCTTTCCTGGAGACGAATCCATTTTTTTATTCTTACATGAAGGGTAAAGAGTATCTGGGGATCATTGCGGCGGATAATAAAGAATTTGACCAGGAGAAATGGAATGCCATATTTGATTTACCATTGGACGAATTAGTGGATACTTATTCAACGGGGATGCGGAAGAAACTTGCGTTTATGGGAATGTTGGCTTTAGATCGTCCTATCCTAATATTAGACGAACCCTTTAGCGGCGTTGATATTGAAAGTAATGAGAAGATTTATCAAATCCTGAATCGTTTAAAAAAACAAGGGAAGATCATCTTATTATCTTCTCATATCCTTAGTTCGTTTACCGGAGTATGTGATCGGATAAGTGTATTGGTGAAAGGGCGTTTTGAACGGACTTATGAGCAAAAGGAATTCGAAGAATTAGAAGCTTCAATCAAAGCAGATATTCATCGGAATATTGATAGCACATTGAATGAATTATTTAGTTGA
>JAHDHW010000122.1:0-5247 GCA_020631105.1 Saprospiraceae bacterium
GGCTATCTCTAGATAATAGAATCAAACTGGTAGTACCAATTGGTCATAATTATTTTCGACCAAGTAAAATCATTTAGCACCAAAAACAAAGAGTGGTTTGAAAATTTCCAAACCACTCTATCTAAAACAAGGCTCTATAAAAGGTTTTGATTATACTGCTTTCCAGAGTGTGCTGGTCCAGTTGTTAAAATTTGAGTAGACGATCAATTAGTCTTTCGTCATGACATAGGCCTCTCTAGCTTTTCTCTCTAGAAAAACCCTTAGTCTAAATTAATCTTGAGTGTAGTGTAACAGTTATAAGAGGTGCCACTGAGTGGATCACTAATTAGAGATACATTCTTTTGTTTTTAATTTTTCGGAGTTATACAGAAGGATGTCACCAATTAAGGTTAATACAAATGTAGGCACAATATACAATCCAGTTTGTTGGTTTTTTCCGAATGGTAGGATTGGGCTTCCGAGTGGCAGGATTTCCTCCCGAACGGTAAAATTGTATCCAAAATAAAATCGAATGCTCAATTATATAATATCAGCTTTACTGATAAAGTCTGACCTCTTTATCATTCTTCACTCCTTTCAAAAGGGATCTATAAGTATTAACCATCCGCTCTTGAGAATAACCGAAGCGGTACATATTAAAAACCACCAGGTTGGCGATTTGAACCCGCATATAGCTATTCTCTTTATACTTTCGGGCAGAGACAATCATGTCTTCCTGAATAATCTTAAAAGGATGATCTTTACGGATACGCTTGATAAATTCAAAGTCTTCCATGATCACGTAGTCCTCCCGAAAACCTGATGCCTTTTCGAATAATTCGCTGGTGATAAATAAGCTCTGATCCCCACCCCGGCACCACAACATCGGAAACCTGGTAAAAAAAGCATTGATCTTTAAAAGCGGATGATTCGTATCAAATTGATATCGAAAGCACCCTACCTCATAGTTTTCCTGACGGGCTTTATGGATTGCGGAGCGGTAATTAACCGGAGGCAAAGTATCAGCATGTACAAAGTATAATAAATTGTTTTTTGCTTTTTGAGCGCCAAGATTCATCTGTGCTGCTCTTCCTCTTCGCGGACTAAGTAATACGGTAGCCCCCATTTCTTTTGCCAGGCGTCTAGTTTCATCTTCGCTTCCGGCATCTACTACTATTATTTCATCAACCGCTCCCTGATCCGCGCTTCGCAGTCTATTCAATAAACCAGGAAGATTAGCGGCTTCATTAAGTGTTGGAATGATTATACTTATCTGCATAAAATAATTAGTTTTTAAAAAGCTTCTGCTACCGTGATATACATGCCAGAGCTATTTTTTCCGTATCCGGCATCAAAACGAATATTAACCTTCCTTACCCGATCTAGTTCAAAGCGTAAACCCGCTCCGACAGAGTAAAGGAGATTGTTTGTTTGTAAAGTTGAGAAGTCAGCTCCTACCAGGCCATATCCTCCAAAAAGTGTTAGCCCAAAACGCCAAAAAAGCGGCATTCGATATTCTACCTGAAAAGCCAGATACTGTTTATCCCGATATCGCCCTTCAAAATACCCTCGCATTCGCTTTGAGCCCCCGAGTAAGGATAATTGATTAAAAGGCGGATCACCGGATGTTAGTTCTGCATAGAAATTGGCAGCCAGTATGTGTTTGTTGGGTAGTTGCCGGAAGGTACTTGCGTCAAGGATGAGCTTACTAAAATTAAAGTCACTGCCAAAAACCGCACTATTATTAAACAGGACCAGTTCCGCAAAATGACCTTTAGTAGGAAAGAAAATCCGATCTCTTGAATCGTAATTAGCAATAACTCCTGCCCCTGATAGAAAGCTTCCCTGTGAACCACGAATATCATCGCTGGCTAATATTCCTTCTACTTCCAATTCATCCACATTATAATCATCCAGCCAATAGCGAAGACCAACGAATAAATTTGGTTTTACTTGCTGTAGCGCATTCAATCGTACACGTGGAAAATTGACACTGTATAGTTCTCCTTCGTCCAGCAAGTTCTCGTTTCCAATGCCATAAAACTCATAGACATAGCGATAATAACCCAGCTCACCGTAAAACTTATATCGATCATTTCGGACAAATAACTGAAAAGGAAGGTATGCTAAGATCTGATCACGCAATGTATAGGCAAAACCAAGTTGCAATTGGGAAGGACGACTACCAAGGCTATCGGCTTTGAAGTTAAAAGAATACACCGCAGCAGCACCAAAACCCCAATTAGTCTCTGGGGTAAAAAAAACGAGCGGCAATGGAATAAGCGAAGCTTTCCGGGTAGTATCCGTAGGAACGCTGGCTTGTGCTGATCCGAGCACGAAAGCACCGACGAGTAATAATAAAAATCTTCGCATGTAAAATCCGTCTTTTTCCTATTTACGAGAAAACGGTCAATATAGATTTATTTAAGAATAATTATTGTCGAGACTGTTACTTTTCAGGGTGTACAGCATTATGCAATCAAACGGTCTTTATAAAATTTACGTACTCCCCCACTGTCCGTACGTTGCAATGTTGGCCGTGGGAAGTACGTTTTTTTAAAGACCAACGACGATAATAATTTATGGAAAAAATGTTTTCGAATTTACAAATAAGTCGTACCCTTGTAAAAAGGGAAACCCGGATGAAAGACTCAAACAAGACAGTATCTGCCGAAGCAATGCAGGAAGAATGGGCCCTCATTCGTGCTGCTCAGCAAAACCCGTCTGCGTTTCGCCCGCTATACGATAAATACTTCGAACCAATTTTCCGCTTTATATATCGCCGTACTGCTGATCAAAACCTTAGTGGAGACATTTGTTCACAGGTATTTTTGAAAGCAATGCAAAAGATCAAGTCCTACGAATTTAAGGGGGTCCCTTTTTCGGCTTGGTTATACCGAATTGCCTCAAACGAAGTCGCCCAACATTACCGTGAAAATCAGAAAAACCGAGTCGTAAGTATCGAACAAACTCAGCTGGGAAATTTAATTGACGAAGTAGAGGTCACCAATGATGTCTCTCTGCAGAAGGCCATGATAAAAGCAATTGATCAACTAAAGCCAGACGCCCTGCAGCTTATTGAAATGCGTTTTTTTGAACAAAGACCATTCAAAGAGATCGCCGAAATCATGGGACTTACCGAAAGTAATACGAAAGTTAAAACATACCGCATCCTAGAAAGACTAAAGAAAACTATACTCCAATTAACCAAGGAGGGAGGTAGGGCTCCCGAATGGTAAATAGACCGTTTTTACGTTATTCACCAATTCGATCCACCTGAAAAAAAATTGATATGAAAGACAACTACAATATAAAGTTAAATCCGGATGAACTCTCTTCTGAGGAAATCCAAAAGCACAAAGACTTTGATGCTTTGATGCAGCAGTTTGAGCAGGCCCCTGCCCCCCAGGCCAAGCGGGCTAACATCAATCCGTATTACATCGGAGGTGCTATTGCTGCTGCGCTGATCGGTGTTTTGCTTTATTTTAATTTCCTAAGTAACTCCGATGTTAGCAATTCGATTAGCACAGATGCCTATTTAGCTTCACAGCCGTTTATTAATCCGCCGATTGAAAGTCTTAAGCAAGATTTTACCGTAAAACAGGTAGATGCTAATCAAGGCGGCATTTATGAATATGAGAACGGTTCTAAAGTGATTGTACCTGCGGCGGCCTTTCTTGATCAGGATGGCCAGATCGTGAGTGGTGAAGTAGAAATCAAATTTAGAGAATACCATGACTTTATCGATTTCTTTGTATCTGGAATTCCGATGGAGTATGATTCTGCTGGCACTAAATACAACCTGGAATCTGCTGGAATGATTGAAATATATGCGGAGCAAAATGGGAAAAGGCTTAATCTCGCGCCAGATAAATCTATTGATGTACAATTGGTATCAGAGGTGAGTGTAGCGGCTAAAAACCGGGCAAGCAAACCTGATTTTAATATCTATCGTCTGGATGAAGAACAACGCAATTGGGTCTACGAAGGTAAAGACGAGATCACTATCCTGGAAGAAGATATCAATAATATACTTGGAGATGGGGAGACTAATGAACTTGAAACCTCTTTAGCTCAAATTGAAGAAGAGGAGAAAGTAGCTTTAGCCGCCATTGAGGCCACTATCCCAAAACCTGCTCAACCCGTTCGTCCAGTAAAAGAAAACGGAAGTGACTTTGTATTCAACCTCGATTTTGCAGAGGAGGACATTGATTTTGCTCGAAGTAATGTAACTCAGGCAGAGCAAAACCTTGACGCTACCCAGGATGCGATTAATGAGTTGCGTCGCTTATACAAAAATACACTTTGGCAAGTTGCTCCAGGACAATCGGATTTCAACGAAGAAGTGGTAAGCCAAATCAACTGGGAAGATGCTAAGATTAAACAGTTAAACAATCGTGATTATGAGTTGACGCTGATTCATCCTAATCAACAACTGACCGTAACGGTCAATCCGGTATTAAGCGGTAGTGATTATACGGCTGCTATAGCAAGTTTTAATGAACAAATGCAAAGCTATGAACAACAGCTCGCTCAGCGCGAAGCGCAACTTGCTGAACAGAAGCAAGAACTTGCGAAACGTATCCGGGCAGAGCGTGAGCTCGCTGAAAAAAGCTATGAAGAAAAACTGGCCTACTTCGAGGCTCAGGGTAATGATGCCGCAGCAACAGATCTGATGATTACCAATCGAGTACTTAACAGTTTTGAGGTCAGCTCATTCGGTATTTGGAATTGTGATCGCCCCTTACCTCCTTTCATCTATAATATCAAAGGAGAGTTTGTCGAGAACACTTCTAAAAAGCAGATCAAGCATAATACGGTTTATCTTGCTGACAAAAACCAGAATACGGTTCATCGTTTTTATGCGAGTGAAAAAGCGGATGTGCTTTTTGACAGTCGTTCAGATAATCTACTTTGGATGGTTACTGAAGATAATAAAATCGCAATGTACACTCCGGAGCAATTCAAAGAAATCCAATCACAGACCAAAGAACATACCTTTGTGATGGATATGGTTGATCAACCGATCACTAGCGAAGAAGATTTGAGGAAGCTACTGGTCTTTTAAAAGAAGTACATAACCTACTCTTCATATTAACTAACTTCTATGAAAAGCTCCTGTGATGATTCTCAGGGGCTTTTTTATGATACTTTGGGGTGCACGCTGAATATTTCATGAGTCATGAGTCATGGGGGCATGGGGGCATGGGACATAAGTAATTAGTCATGAGTCATACGCAGGTATACCCAATGACTTATGACTTATCA
>JAHDHW010000122.1:5347-16833 GCA_020631105.1 Saprospiraceae bacterium
ATGACCTATGGCTCAGGTAGAAAACAAAAGGCATTAAAAAGGTTGCCCTTCTCAATGCCTCTGTCATTCCAACAAATTTCGAAATAACGACCAATATAAATTCAAACTAAAATTTAAAACTAATGTGAGATGAGGTTTTGGTCACTTTTATAAAAACTACTCCGAGTTAATTCAACCCGGAGTAATTTTGCTCAAGGCAGGAGATTAAAATGCGTATACACCAGCGAAGATTAGGGCAGCACTAGAGCCTGTTGCTCGACCATCCGAATCAAGGAATACATCTTGATCAGAGATATCCACTCTAAATTCCGGGATCAAAGTCAAAGGACCTATTTTTACATTACCCGATAAAGTAAGACTGGTAATATTGTTATCTAATGCACCAGAGATTTCACCATCTTCGTCACCAATATATTCTCCACGGAAACCTAAAGTCAAGCTTTCACTTACTGCATAGTTTGCATAAAGTGCAGCACCAAACCAACCAGTGTTATCTGACTCAGAATTTACGATCGTTTTAGTTGTTGCATTTAATCCTAAACCAAATTCATCAGATACCTGATAAGTTGCAGTAAGGTCTAATTGATGGCCTTTAACATCGAATTCGATAGAGTCAAAATTCACTTCATCATCACGACCACCTAAGTAGTTTACAAAAACTGCCAAAGCATCATCAGTATATGAAAACTGTGCTCCAACATGCTTTCCAGATACTTCATCAAATTTTGAATCTGTATCATTTAATAAACCGATCATTAAACCGATGTTATCATTTACAGCGAAATCCGCTTTTAAACCGGTGTGATAGAATGGCCCATTAGAAAACATATATGAAGTACTGTAGTTTACATTTGCTGGTGCATCGATCACCTCATATCCTACGTGCGTACCGAAGTTACCTAAGGTAAAGGTTACTTTATCCGTAGGTGAATAGGTAATAAATAATTGTTTGATTGCGGAGAGTGTAGTACCAGTGTAGCCATTTGCTACTTCAGCTCTAGGTCCTACTGCTAAATCCGCAACGAAGCCCACTTTCCCTTCTTTAGATAATACGACGTTTGCCATACCTAGTGTAAAAGAATTGTGTGTCTCTGTAAAGCTGGTAGGAAATGGTTGTTCATTAAAGCTATACTGATAATAACCATCAACAAAACCAGATATTTCAAAAGGCTTTTCCTCCTCTCCCTCCTCGGCAGGAGCAGCAAGGTCAATCGTCTCCTCGGCGTTTTCAGCCGAATCCTGGGCCGTTAGTACTGAGGAATTAAAAAGAAAAAAACAAAGGGTAAAGAAAAAAGTAAATTTTTGTAATGTAGTAAATCCTGTTTTCATGATTAAATAATTGAAAAAATGATATTAATCAAACAGGAAAAAGTGCTGCAATTAGCAATAGAAAAGTCTTAAAAAATCCGCAGATGATTTATATTTTCTATAATTTTGCTAATTCAAATGCAGGTCTCTTTCCGATTTGTATTTCGAAATCCTAGACTCTTGGATGGTCGCCAAACTGTTCCAAGGGTCTTTTTTTATTTAAGGAAGTTAACCCTGAGCATTATCAGGATTAACTTTCTTGTTGTTTTATTATTCTACTGCGTAACCAAATACTGGTGAAGATTCTTTTTCCTGGTATGCTTCCATTTCGTGTTCAGAAATATCCAGTCCTTTAATCTCTTCTTCTTCAGATACCCGGATACCAATTGTAACCTTAAGTGCATACATCAACGCATAAGAGAAAACAAATGAGAAAGCTATGATTGAAAAACACCCAATAGCCTGCCACATAAAGCTCTTATCCGCAGCGAAGATACCAACAGCTAAAGTTCCCCAGATACCACATACTAAGTGAACAGAGGTCGCTCCAACCGGGTCATCAATTTTAATTTTATCGAACATCACTACGGATAATGGAATGATTGCTCCGGCAATTGCTCCAATTGCTAATGCAGCCATCGGGCTTACCACATCTGCCCCAGCAGTAATACCTACGAGACCACCAAGGATTCCGTTAAGTACCATCGAAAGATCATGCGTTTTAGAGATTGCATATGACACTATAAAAGCGAATACTGCACCTGCGGCAGCAGCAAGAGAAGTCGTTACGAATACAAAAGATACACCTACTGCATCGGCAGAAAGTACTGACCCTCCGTTAAATCCATACCAACCAAACCAAAGTAAGAATACACCCATTGCTGCAAGTGGCATGCTATGTCCTGGGATTGGCTTGATTCCTTTCTCTGAGTATTTTCCTTTACGTGCTCCGAGCACCATTACTGCAGCTAAAGCGGCAGCTCCACCTACAGCGTGTACAAGTGTACTACCTGCGAAATCGTGGAACCCGTTTTCTGCTAACCAGCCTCCACCCCACTGCCACATTCCTGTGATCGGGTATGCGATAGCAACAAAGATTGCTGCAAAGATTAAGAAAGCGCCAAGCTTGATTCGCTCCGCAACAGCACCTGAAACGATGGTTGCACAGGTAGCGGCAAACATAGCCTGAAATATAAAATCTGTCCATGGTGTGTATCCACCATCAGCGTAAGCATCATATTGACCGGCTGCGTATGCTTCTGCTACCTCAGCAGGCATCGAAGCTCCAAATCCGGCAAAGCCGAAAAAGCCTCCCGCAAAATCATCGCCCGGATACATTAATCCCCAACCGACGAAGAAATAAGTTAAAAGGCCAATTGCGATGATCATCGCATTTTTAAAAAGAATATTGACTGTATTTTTTTTTCGTACAAATCCAGCTTCTAGCATGGAGAAACCCAGGTGCATAATAAATACAAGACAAGTTGCTACCAGAAGCCAAAGATTGTTAACTGTAAATAATTCCAAGCTCATTTTTATAACGTTTAATAAGATTCTGAATAATAAATTGCTAGTCGATTACTTTCGTAATCACGTGATAACTAAGATCAATAGAATGAAGAAATGATAGTTTTTAGATCGCAGCAGCAGCTTCTTCTCCTGTACGGATACGAACTACCTGTGCTACATCAAATACGGTAATTTTACCATCTCCAATTTCTCCGGTGCGTCCGGAAGATACAATGGCGTCTACGATGGCATCTACCTTTTCGTCTGTTGTAAGAATGTCGAGTTGTAAGCGAGCGATGTAATCCGAGTCATAGACACTGCCCCGGTAAACGAAACTTTCTCCTTTTTGGAGCCCGAACCCTTTGACGTCTTTAAGTGTAAAGAACTTGACGCCGATTTGAGCTAAGGCATCTCTTACTTTATCAAAGCAAGAAAGGCGGATGATTGCTTCAATCTTTTTCATGGTCGTTGATTTTGATGAAGAATAATATATAAAAGCTCTTACCACTCCCAGCGGGAGTAGTTGGTTTTAAATTGGTTTGATTAAGGACCAAAATCGTTTAACTAAAAATTGATTGTTGCTAAGGGATAGGTTAAGGCTATTATGGGATTTTCAATAATTTTAAACCTCTCTTGAAAATCTCATACTCATTGTTGTTTGATATTACAATTTTAGATGAAATCTGCCGTTCCACAAAGAAAAATGGCTATTGTTTTTACACAGGGTTTTCCACATTTTATTTTTTCATCTACACCAACAATTATTCGGTGCAATTGCAGAATTTCTCCAAATTATTATTTGTCAATGCTAAAAAACAGAGAATTATAGCCTATTTGTAGAATCAACAAATTTCATCTTTTATGAACATGAATTAATTAAAAACTAACAGGTGTTTGTCTTAAAAAACAAAAAAACAGGCTACACCAAAGCGTAGCCTGTTCTGAAACCAAATTAAACCAATATTGATAAAACCAATATATTCTTTAGATTAAGACGCCATTCCGACGACTTTACCTGTTTTTTCGTTTTTTGAAAATCGCATTTTATTAATTGCATCTACATAGGCCTGTACGGACGCCATTACGAGGTCATCTCCTTCGCCATATCCGAAATACAATTTATCATCATAAAGTACTCTGATCTTCACCTTTCCGCCTTCTCTGCGGCCATGAACTAAAGAGTCTACATCAAATTTATCTAATACCATGTGCTCCCCGATAATCTTATCAATTGCTCTTAATGCGGCATTAATTGCACTTTTACCGCTTTCGCTGGCACTATGTTTTTCTCCATCCAAGTCTAACTCAACCGTCGCCATAGATTTAAGATTGCTTCCAGATACAACTTGTACATCAATAATGTTAACATTATTAGAAACTAAGCGACCTTCCATCATATGTTGTAAGTCATCGTCTCCAATATCTTTATTTCCATCTGCCAAAATCAGGAACTTCTGATATGCTTCTTCTAATTCTTTAGTATTTAAATCATAACCTAGTCTAGTTAAATGAAAGCGTAAAGCAGCCTTACCACTCCGAGCAGTCAAAACAATCGAAGATTGATCAACTCCAACATCTTCTGGTGCTATGATCTCATAATTATCCCGGTGCTTAATTACTCCGTCCTGATGAATTCCGCTACTGTGTGCAAAGGCATTTGCACCAACGATTGCTTTATTCGCCTGAACAGGCATATTCATCATGGTAGAAACCAGCTTACTAATTTTATTGAGCTCCCGGCTTTGGATATCAGTATGTAAGCCCATTTGGTGTGTTTGCAAGATCATTGCTACTTCTTCGAGAGAAGTATTACCTGCACGCTCACCAATACCATTGATGGTCACTTCTACCTGTCGCGCTCCGTTTTGAATACCTGCGATGGTATTCGCTGTTGCCATACCTAAGTCGTTATGACAGTGAACGGAGATCACAGCCTGATGGATATTATTAACGTTTTCCATCAAGTACTTGATTTTACTTCCATATTGCCAAGGCAAACAGTATCCTGTCGTATCCGGAATATTCACCACGGTTGCACCAGCAGCGATGACTGCTTGAATCATCCGCGCTAAAAACTCATTATCTGCTCGTCCTGCATCTTCTGCATAAAATTCTACATCTTCTACAAATTTCTTAGCAAACTTAACCGCAGCAACACCCCGCTCAATAATTTGCTCTCTTGTACTCTTGAACTTATGCTTAATATGAAAATCAGATGATCCGATTCCTGTATGAATCCGTCCACGCTTTGCATATTTAAGTGCATCCGCTGCTACTTCAATATCTTTTTCAACTGCTCTTGTTAGGGCACAGATCACAGGATCAGAAACTGCTTTTGAAATTTCCACTACCGACTTATAATCACCAGGGCTTGAGATCGGAAACCCTGCTTCGATTACATCTACTCCGAGCTTTTCGAGTTCTTTAGCGATGATTACTTTTTCATCCGTATTTAATTGGCATCCAGGTACCTGTTCGCCATCTCTTAATGTTGTATCGAAAACAAAAATTTTATCACTCATGATGTAATTTTTTGCAAGTTGAAATCCAGCTAAATTTATTTGCTTGCTTTTCGGATTTTTGGGCTTTTTATCAAGTCCCCAACTCTGGTTTTATAGTAGTTTGCTTAGTTAGTTTACTTTATCAATATTAAATAACCACTGATTGATTCAGTCTTACCTCAAGTGCTTGCAGCACTTCCTGTCCTATTTCATTCGTCCCAAGAACCAGACTTTTGGCGGTTTCCTCTGAGGCAATATCTCTTGTCCGGAATCCGGCAAGCAGCACATCGTCCACGGCTTTAATTACTTGTTCCGCTTCCTCTTTCATATCAAAGGAGATGTCCAGCAGCAGAGCCGCTGATAAAATGGTAGCCATCGGATTCGCAACATTTTGTCCTGCGATATCTGGTGCAGAACCATGTACCGGCTCAAAAAGTCCAACTACATCTCCGACAGAGGCAGATGGCAATAATCCAAGTGAACCACTAATCTGAGACGCTGCATCCGTTAAAATATCACCAAACATATTCCCCGTCAGGACAACATCAAACTGTTTTGGATTTTTGATGAGCTGCATTGCCGCATTATCCACAAACATATGAATGACTTCAACTTCTGGATATTTAGCACTCATCTCCTGTACTATCTCCCGCCATAATCTTGATGACTCCAGTACATTCGCTTTATCAACAGAATGTAGTTTTTTATCTCTTTTCATTGCGCCTTGAAAAGCTTTTTCAGCAATTCGCTCCACTTCATATCGACTATACTGCTTCGTATCAAATGCGGTATGGCCATCATCTTTTCTGCCTCGTTCGCCAAAATAAATCCCTCCTGTTAATTCTCTAAAGAATAAAATATCTGCACCGCTGAGAATCTCAGGCTTCAAACTACTTGCTTCTATCAGCTCATCAAAAATCTTGATCGGACGAATATTAGTGTATAAGCCTAGTGCTTTTCGTATTCTTAAAAGTCCCTGCTCAGGGCGTACTTTCAGTGAAGGATCATTATCATACATTGGATGCCCTACGGCTCCCAGCAAAACTGCTTTCGAGGATTGACACTTTACCAGAGTATCTTCTGGAAGAGGATCGCCGGTTGCTTCAATAGCGGCATGACCAATAAGGCCATAATCAAATTCAAATGGATGATCAAAGCGTTCGCCAATATATTTCAGCACCTCAACCGCCCATTTGGTTACTTCAGGGCCGATTCCATCGCCTTGTAATACTGTAATTTTATGCATTGGTTTAATTCTTATTATTCTCGGGATTACACTCCCGCATAAATATGCGTTTGCTCATATACTTGAGTTACCTCTTTCAAGGCTAGCAAATAATCGATATCATCATAGCCATTAAGCAAACATTCTTTTTTATAAGGGTTAATCTCAAAGTTCGTTGACATTCCTAATGAAGGAACGCTGAGTATTTGTGTTTTTAAATCCGCATTGATTTCTAGGTTTGGATTTGCTTCGATTGCCTCAAACAAATACCCTAGAAAAGCATCGCTAACCTGAATTGGCAGGATGAAATTATTCAGGGCATTACTTTTAAAGATATCTGCGAAAAAACTTGAGACCACCACTTTAAATCCATAATCCGCAATAGCCCAGGCCGCATGTTCCCGACTCGAACCGCATCCAAAGTTTTTACCCGCTACGAGTATCTCGCCAGTATACTTGGAATCATTCAAAACGAAGCCTTCAATTGGCTGGTTCTCTTTATCATACCGCCAGTCTCGAAATAAATTATCTCCAAATCCTTCTCTGCTTGTTGCTTTTAAAAACCGTGCAGGGATAATTTGATCGGTATCTACATTATCCAGTTTAATCGGTACTGCACTTGATGTAATATTCATTCTAATAATCTTTTAACCGTTGAATTAAATCATTTCTCTTACGTCCGTGATCTCACCGGTAACCGCTGCGGCAGCAGCCATTAAAGGGCTCACCAAAAAGGTTCTTGAACCAGGCCCCTGACGTCCTTCGAAGTTTCGATTCGAAGTGGAGACACAGTATTTGCCTTCTGGTACCTTATCCTCATTCATTGCCAGGCACGCTGAGCAACCAGGCTGACGTAAGTCAAATCCAGCTTCTGTAAAAACTTTATCTAATCCTTCGGCAATAGCCTGCGCTTCTACTTTTTTAGAACCAGGGACGATCCATACATTAACATCATTAGCTTTCTTCTTCCCTTTTACAAATTCAGCGACCATACGTAAGTCCTCAATCCTTGAATTCGTACAACTACCGATAAAGACGTAGTCAATTTTTTTGCCTTTGAGTAGTTGATTTTTATCTAGTCCCATATACCCTAGCGCCTTCTCCATATCTTTCTCTGTAGAATTAACCGCTAGTTCAGGTATTTCCTGACTAATTCCGATTCCCATTCCCGGGTTAGTACCGTAAGTAATCCAGGGTTCGATATCTTTCGCATCAAAGGTGATAACCTTATCATACTGAGCACCTTCATCTGTTTTAAGCGTTGACCAGTAGGCCATAGCTTCTTCCCAGGCTTCTCCTTTCGGAGCAAACTCTCGTCCTTCGATATAATCGAAGGTCGTTTGGTCAGGAGCAATCATCCCGCCACGAGCCCCCATCTCAATACTCATATTGCAAATGGTCATACGAGCTTCCATCGACAGCGATTCAATGGCAGAACCGGCATACTCAACAAAATACCCCGTTCCTCCAGAGGCGGAGATCTTAGAAATAATAAATAAAATAATATCCTTGGATACTACCCCGCGGCCTAATTCCCCATTGATCTCAATCCGCATGGTTTTAGGCTTGTATTGTAGTATTGATTGAGTTGCTAGTACTTGTTCTACCTGGCTGGTCCCAATACCAAATGCGATGCTGCCAAAAGCACCATGCGTTGACGTATGGCTATCTCCACATACAATGGTCATACCTGGTAAGGTAATTCCAAGCTCTGGTCCGATAACATGCACAATACCCTGCTTCTCATGCCCTAGACCATAAAGCTCAACACCAAATTCATCACAATTCTGGATGAGGGTGTCTACTTGATGACGGGAGAGTAACTCTTGTATCGGAAGATGTTGATTCTTAGTTGGAACATTGTGATCAGCGGTTGCAATGGTTTGCTTGGGTTTTGCAACTCCGATCCCTCTTTTTCTCAAACCATCGAATGCTTGCGGAGAGGTTACTTCATGGATAAAATGCCGATCAATATAAAGAACATCAGGATAGCCTTCTTTATACTGGACAACATGTTTGTCCCATATTTTCTCAAATAATGTCTTTGGTGTAGTGGAACTCATTCCTTCGTTTAATTTGAAATAATCGCTTATTTTAAAGAACTTCGATTATTTTTGAATCGAAATTGTTTGCCCCCTTCTTTCTTTTTTACACCTTTTTATTGTGTTGGTGTATCAAACTCATTCTTTGAATAACCCTACTAAAAAGGGGAATTTCAAATCTAAGACAGAAGTTCAGTAAACTACAATCAAAGATTGATTGATTTACAACACCAACGTTAATACAACTAGTGTTAAACAATTGATTTTCAATATATTAACTGTCATTTTATTACAATGTCTATACAGACCGACCACCTTTTCAAATTAATCAAAACACTCACTAAATCTGAGAAGCGCAACTTCAAATTGTATGTTAATCGTATTGGGGGTAAAGACAATGCAAAATTCATCCAATTATTCGATGTAGTCGAGAAGCAAAAGGAGTATGATGAAGAGATGATTATTAAGAAAGTACCGACGATCAAACGTTCGCAACTTTCCAATATGAAAAGACATTTGTACCGTCAATTGTTAATCAGTCTTCGACTTATCCATATTCAACGGAATATTGACATTGAAGTCAGAGAACAACTAGACTTCGCTAAGATCCTCTACAATAAAGGATTGTACATGCAAAGTCTAAAGGTATTGGACCGAATCAAAGGGATTGCGAGAGATCATCATCAGGATCAATTACACCTGGAGATCATAGAATTTGAAAAGTATATTGAAGCGGGTTACATCACCAGAAGCATAGAAAACCGTGCAGATGAACTAGCCGAAGAATCGGAACAACGCACTCAGGTTGTTGACAACCTTACACGCCTTAGTAATCTCGCATTACAGCTATATGGATTATATATAAAGGTGGGCCATAGTCGAAATCAGAAAGATGCTTATATCGTCTGGGAGTTTTTCAAATCAAAAATGCCGGACCTCGAGCTCAACAAACTCACCTTTTATGAAAAAATTTATGTTTACCAATGTTACGTTTGGTATAATTACATCCTGCAGGATTTTCTGAAGTGTTTCTCTAATGCCTTACGTTGGGTGGAACTCTTCAACGAAAACCCAAAGATGATTACGGTTGATCCTTCCCTTTATTTACGCGGATACAACAACCTCCTGGCTACCCTATTCTACACGAATGATCATAAAAAATTTCGTAGGTACTTAAATGATTTTGAAAAGACGACTGAAGACTTGCAAGATCAATTGAATACTAATGGTAAAATGCTTTGCTTCCAATATTTACAAACGCACCGCATCAATGGTCATTTTATAGAAGGTACTTTCAAAGAGGGCGTAGCACTTATCCCGGAGATTGAAGAAGGGCTCAAGCAATACCAGTATCACATGGATCAGCATCGCGTTTTGGTTTTTCAGTACAAAATTGCTTGCCTCTACTTTGGCTCAGGAGATAATAATCGTGCGCTTGATTACCTTAATCAGATTATTAATTCTAATGTAGGTAACCTTAGAGAAGATATTCAATGCTTCGCCCGAATGTTACACCTGATCTGTCATTATGAATTAGGGAATATAGACTTACTGGAATACATCATAAAATCCGTTTACCGCTTTTTCAAAAAAATGGAAGACCTTAATATGGTACAAACGGAAGTCTTGCAGTTTTTGCGCAAGGCATTATACATGGATTCAAAAGCTTTGAAACGTGCCTTCGTAAAATTGAAAAACAAACTGGAGTTGCTAGCGGATCACCCTTATGAAAAACGATCTTTCCTTTACCTCGACATCATTTCCTGGCTTGAAAGTAAATTAAGTAATAAGCATGTAGGCGAAATCATCAGAGAGAAATTCGAAAAACGCCAAAGCTTGATCTCTGATACAAAAAAGTAACTCCCCATTCTTCTTTTTACCAATACTTTGCAATGCTAATTCTCAAAAAAGGACTTAATTTTGAAATGATAGCCTCTCGCAAATTTTAATTCCGAAATATTATCCCAAACGATATTTTAGTCAGTAAAATACTTTAGCATTATTTTTATTTAAAAATATTATTGCAATTTCTTGCTAAGAATAAAGAAGCCTCCTACATTTGCATTAGATGTTTAATTTAGCGACATATCATATTTCTTTCATTTCTGCTCCGGCTGCAACTCCTGTTTGCCGCCCGGTACGTCGCATCCGTCGTCCCCTTTGGGGGAACAAATAACATATCACCATTGGGTGGAAGATTTCCTTTCTACCTATTTCAATAGAACCAAGTTTTTGCGTTTTGTCATTCGCTGATCGCTTTCGCTTCCGCTGACTTATCGCAAAGGATCATTATTTTTTTGTTCATCTATTAATTTGCTCTACAATGGAAATTACCGTTGATATTGCACAGGAGTTGCACACCATATACGCAACACAAATTTGCGAACTCATTGCTCAATCTGCCAAACTTAGAGGCACAGGACGAGGTAAACGTTCTCCTGAAGTCATTGCCCAAAAAATTAAAAACGGTCAGGCTATCATTGCTCTTTATGGCGATAAACTTGCGGGCTTCTCCTACATTGAACCCTGGCAGGATCAAGCCTTTGTTGTGAATACCGGATTGATTGTAGCTCCTTTGTTCCGAGGTGCTAAGATTGCAATAATGATCAAAAAGAAAGCAATCGAACTCGCTGCAGAAAAGTACCCCGGCGCTAAAATGTTTAGCCTTACCACAAGTCTTCCGGTCATGAAACTAAACACAGACCTGGGCTACAAACCAGTGACTTACTCTGAACTTCCCCAAACAAAAAAATTCTGGGACGGATGTGAAAGCTGTCCCAACTATGATCACCTGATTGAAAAAAATTACAAAATGTGTTTCTGCACTTCTATGCTCCTGGATAACATCGAAGCCACTGTAGCTATGAATGACGCATTATCTTCTGGCTTAAAAACACCAAC
>JAHDHW010000316.1 GCA_020631105.1 Saprospiraceae bacterium
TCTGATGTTATGGTGTTTGCTGTGCAGTACCACGAACGCTTTTACGCAGGTAGTTTTCGAAAATACATATGGAAACGCACCAAGTAAGGAGGAGGCGAATGCAATTATAGCGCATGATGAGTTTATCGTCATGGCAGGATTTACTGCTTTAGAAGGAGCAGGTGGTTTTGATATGCTATTAGTGAAACTTGACACACTTGGTAACCTCATCTGGGAAAAGACAATTGGAGGAGAGAAGAATGATCGAGCCCGTGAATTATTGCTAATGGATGATGGTTATCTGATTGTAGGAGAGACCAAATCTCAGGGCAATGGTAGTAGTGATTTTTATCTGGTCAAAACAGATTTTGAAGGTGAAGTTATCTGGGACGAGACCTATGGAACGGAAAAGTATGAAAGCGGTGTCGATGTACAAATACTTGACGATGGGGGCTTTATCCTTCTTGGTGAAATTTTTACAGATACACCCGCCGGTAAAGAATGGAGCTTGCTCCGTGTTGATGCTGAACGAAATTTACTCTGGTCACAAACCTATGGATCCGCTGGTTCAGATCAACCAGAATTTGTGAAAGTACTTAGTGATGAAAACTATTTAGTTGGAGGACATTTCAATGGACAACCTAAAGTTTTGAAAGTGGATACCGATGGTCAGGAAATTTGGGATTACGGAGTGGTGCAAACAGATTTTGGAAACAATAATGCTCACTATAGTGATGCTGTAGAGTTGGGAGATAGCACGATATTGCTTGGAAGATTAGGCAATATTGTACACAAGCTTAGTGAGAGCGGAGAATTGCTATGGAGTAGTGGTTTGACCGGAATAGAATATTGGTTCTCTAGTATTCTAAAGATTCATCCGATTACAGAGGACAGTGTAATGGTGGTTTTTCGACGCCAGTTTTCAACTTACGAGCACTTCTTTTTAGATCCCCACACTGGCGATGTTCTGGAATCTGATACCGGGTTCGAATCATCTGGTTTATATGCCAGGTACTATGATATGACTATCACAGAAAATGGCTTCTTTGTCTCCGGAATTTACAGGCATCTGGATTCCTTGGCGGAAAGTTTCATGGATCGGGGGTATCTAATGTTGCATCATAAACCTGATTTTAGTCTGCGGTCTAGTTTTACGACGTTTCATGATTTAAATGGATTTGAGGAATCCGCCAAAAAAGTGATCGAAACCCCTGATGGAGATTTTTATTTTTTAGGTTTTCTGGAAAGAGAAAGTGGGGTGTCACCATCCCGAATATTGCTCAGTCATACGGACGCTCAGGGGAATTTAATTGCCTCTTTTATTTATGATAAAGGCGTTAGTGCAAAACCAGTAGACATGATTTATGCAGAAAATGGTAACCTTATCATGCTGGTTCAGAATAATGAAAGTTTTATGGAATTGTCTGCCGTAAATCCCGAGGGAGAAATCCTATGGCAAAAATATTTTTCAGGTTTTTTTGATCTCGAAGCTGAATTTGACGAAGGCGTATTAAGTAAATATCCTGATGAAAATTATTTACTCGCAATTAGTGGGAGACAATTTGTCGGTTTTGATGAAGAAGGAACGATACTCTTTGATCACGTTACGAATTCTTTTATTCAGGGAGGCTTAAGAGATCTGATTATTCATCCTGATGGAAGTATTCTATTTTTAACGAGCAATGATTTAGTGTCCTTGGCGGAGGATGCAAGTTATCAAAGCTTTCAAATGTATAATTCCATTGCCTATAATAATTCGAACTTTTATGCAATGGCACCTACAGAAGATAATGGCTTATGGCTTTATGGAACCACTCGAATCACAGGGACTGAAAACTACGAGTACCTCTTAATGAAAATCGATAGTACCGGACTAAAAACATATGAAACTTTACTTGGCTCAGCGGAGCTTAATACCCCTTTCCTAGATGTGATATCTCGCCCCGATGGGAGCATATATTTGATCGGTTCGCAGGAGTTAGCTAGAGACAGTGCCTACTTAGGTTCATTTCAGCCGATTCCGGAGTGTATGGATAAATCACGCTTTTACAGCTTTATTGAATGGCGCTCCTCAGAGGGTGTTTTATTGGATCGGATTGAATTAGGTTTGGAGGATGAAATAGGAACGAATCTAAACGATTTGATAATGCTTGAAGATGGAAGCTTAGTAGGAGTAGGGTGGTCTTACCCAACAAATTCAGATGATCAGTATTTAGTAAAAATTGGTACGGATCAATTTGTCAATACCCTGGATTTATCGCAGGATAATTATTTTTATTCGCAAGTTTTACCAAATCCCGGAAACGCTTCGCTGGGCTATAATTTTTCAACACCACAATCCGGAACCCTTCAGCTTCGAATCAGTAATCTCGCAGGCCAACACATCTTTCAGAAAAATATGGAGATCACTTCAGGTTCGCAACACTTAGAAATTCAGTCAACCGATTGGCCCCAGGGTATGTATATTATTCAAGCTGTTTTGGATGGGCAACTACAAAAGGTGGATAAATGGGTGAAGCAAGAGTAATTGCAGTGTAGCAGTTTAACAGTCTATCAAAGTAGCAGTGTATCAAAGTAGCAGTGTAGCAAGTTGCGGGAATATCGTACAATAAGTATATTAACTTCCCCTGTTCCCCTGTTCCCCTGTTCCCCTGTTCCCCTGTTCCCCTGTTCCCCT
>JAHDHW010000123.1:0-4829 GCA_020631105.1 Saprospiraceae bacterium
ATGACCCAAAAAGATCTCCTTCAGCTTGGTAAAGACTGGTTTCAGCAAAAAGGCTGGAAGCCGTTCCCGTTTCAGGTGGCCGCCTGGAAAGCCTACCTGCAGGGCAAACATGGGATCGTCAATGCCTCTACCGGAAGTGGTAAAACCTACGCTTTAATCGTTCCGATACTCTTAGAACAAATCAAGCAGCAGTCTCTCAAAACTGCCAAAGCCCCACAACCCGGCGTCCGCGCAATTTGGATTACCCCGATCAAAGCACTCGCAAAAGAGATTAAATTTTCTGCTGAACAAGCAACAGAAGCGTTAGGCCTGAGTTGGAATATTGCCATCCGTACCGGAGATACTTCTTCGTCAGAGCGAACGAAACAAAAGAAAAAACCGCCAGAGATTTTAATCACAACCCCAGAGAGTTTACATCTGCTTTTAGCGACGAATGGATATGAGGATTATTTTAGTCAGCTGCAATGCTTGGTAGCTGATGAATGGCATTCGCTGGTTGGCTCTAAGAGAGGCGTATTGATAGAACTAGGTTTAAGTAGATTAAAAGCATTACTGCCTAAGTTAAGAGTATGGGGTATCTCAGCGACCATCGGTAATATGGAAGAAGCCGCGGCGGTATTATTTGGGAATGATTATACGCTCAATAAATGGGTGCTGATCCGCTCCAAACTTAAAAAGAAAATTGAAGTGAATACGGTGCTTCCGGATCAGGTAGAACGCTTCCCCTGGTCAGGTCACCTGGGAATTCATATGCTGGAGAAGGTAATGGATGTCGTAAATAAAAGTCCGACAACCTTACTATTTACGAATACCCGTAACCAATGCGAACGCTGGTATCAAAGTATCCTGGAGTATCAGCCTGATCTGATTGGCTTGATTGCGATGCACCATAGTGCCATTGATCGCGAACAACGAGATTGGGTAGAAGAAGCTTTGCATGAAGGGCGCTTAAAGTTGGTCGTGAGTACCTCTAGTCTGGATCTTGGAGTTGACTTTCGACCAGTGGAAACGGTTATTCAGATTGGTAGCCCGAAGGGCGTCGCCAGGTTTTTGCAGAGGGCCGGACGTAGTGGCCATCAACCCGGGGCGACGAGTGTTATTCATTTTGTACCGACGCATTCCTTGGAGCTCATTGAAGCGGCGGCGCTTCGCTCCGCAATTGCAGACAATAATATTGAAAGCCGAACTCCTTACATTCGATCTTTTGATGTATTGGTCCAATACCTGGTCACTTTGTCGATCTCCGGAGGCTTTGCTCAGGAGCAAATTTATGAAGAGGTAAGAAATACTTTTTCTTACGAATCCATCACACCAGAGGAATGGAGTTGGGTGCTTGCTTTTATTACGACCGGAGGAAAGTCATTGGATGCTTATGATGAATATAACCGGGTCGGAATATTTCAGGGCCGATATTATATCGTAAATAAATCAGCCGCAATGCGGCATCGCTTATCCATTGGTACTATCGTCAGCGATTCAACGATGGAAGTGAAATACCGAAATGGCTCCAGGATTGGCCACATTGAAGAACGCTTTATCAGTTCTTTGAAACCAGGAGATGTGTTCATGTTTAGCGGAAAAGTTTTAGAGGTAGTCCGGATACACCAGATGGAAGTCAGGGTGAAAGCAAGCAGAAAAAAGAAAGCGATTACACCATCCTGGAAGGGCGGGCGGATGCCCTTTTCCTCGGAGTTGTCCAGCGAACTGCGAAAGCAAATGAGCAAGATTCAGCGGAATGAAAAGACCAGCGTAGAATTAAAAAAATTAGAACCTTTGACCGCATTACAAGCGGAGCGATCGCATATCCCTGCTGATGATGAGTTGTTGATTGAATACTTTGAAGATAAAGAGGGCTACCACTTGATTTGTTATCCATTTGAAGGGCGGCATGTGCACGAAGGTATTAGTACTCTGATTGCCTGGCGCATATCTCAGGAACAGCCAATCAGCTTTTCGATTGCGGTGAATGACTATGGATTTGAGCTCTTGTCCGATAAGCAACTTGATGTGGAAAAAGTGTTTACAAAGTCACTCTTTACTACAAAAAATCTCTGGGAGCATATTCAGGGCAGTGCAAACTCCGTGGAGATGGCCCGTCGAAAATTTCGGGATATTGCTGCAATTGCAGGATTGGTCTTCAAGGGTTATCCCGGTGCTAAAAAACGAGAGAAGCACCTACAATCTTCCTCGCAATTATTCTTTGATGTTTTTCAGGAATACGAACCCAATAACCTCTTGATCCAACAAGCTTTTGAAGAAGTAATGCAATTCCAACTAGAGGAAACGCGCTTACGCGCTACCCTGAATCGCATTCGCGAACAAAAGTTTGTCTTTAGCTATCCAGGCAGAGCAACACCTTTCTCTTTCCCGATTATCATTGATCGAATGCGCGAAAAAGTTTCTAGTGAATCCCTTGAAGATCGTATTGAGAAAATGCGCTTGCGCTTGATTCGGGATTAGAGGCACTAAAAAGACTTTACACTTCCAATACTTTATCTTTTGATATAATGAATACACGGTCTCCCTTTTTTGGGCGCATGATAGCCAGGCCGGTAAAAGCTCCGAAGGCTGGAAGTACGCCTTGTTTTTTGGCAAAGTAAAAACAAGGAAACTTATGCTGCTGACTGCCCAGACCATTCAATAGCACCCCGGGGTGCAAATGACCATAGAGGTTATAAAGTTTTTCCGGGACTTCTTCCAAAGGGTAATGAGAAAGAATAAAGGGCTCAAGAATCAATGGTTTTTCATGTACAACTAACTCCGCATATTCGTAGGCTGCTGCGGGTAAGATATCATGATTCCCTTTTATTAATTCAAATTTGATTGATGAATGCTGCTGCATAAATTCTGCAAAGACTTCCCAAACCTTATTATGAATACTATGAAATAGATCTCCTAAGAACAGAACTTTCTGAGGCCTAAACACTTCGAGTAATTCGTCAAGGTTTGCTAAATTTGTCTGCGCAACCTGAGGAGGGACAGCCATACCGCTTTTACGAAAGTGTGCTGCTTTACCCAGATGCAAATCGGCAAGGAGCAAACTATCCTGCTCGTGCCAATAGATGGCTTTGAGAGCATGAAGTGTCAGATTTTGATCTTGAAAGGTAATGTGCATATCAGGCAAATATAAAGTAAAACAGATTTATGGAAACGAAGGTTTAAGCCTTCTGGAATTTGTTAAAACTTTATAGCCCTTTATTAGTTAGGTATGAAGTATACTCAACAAACGAACCACTAAATGGATTCACTCACTCAAATCATTCTAGGTGCAGCAACCGGAGAACTGGCCGCTGGTCGTAAGATTGGTCGTAAGGCGATGTTCTGGGGGGCAGTAGGTGGAACCATTCCAGATCTAGATGTGATGGTAGGCGGTATTTTTCAAACCATTGGTTTGTTTGATGATATGGATGCCTTAGCCTTTCATCGTGGCATTTCTCATTCTTTTTTCTTTGCTTTTTTAGCGCCTCTGGTCCTGGGCCGGGTAATTGCCTGGCACTATAAAGATCCTAATCGAAAATATAGATCCTTTTTGGGAGGTGTGCTGGTCTATGCCCTGATGGCCTTTGCCATAAATTTTGTCTTCTTTAGGATTGGGGGAGGAGAGGCTAATTTAACGGTGTTGACGGGCTCGGTGGTACTTGGTGTTTTGGTGACGCTTGGCTTGTACTGGCGTTTTTTCAAACGAAAAATAAGCGAGGTGAACGCAGACTGGAAGGCCTTTGGCTGGGTTTTCTTTTGGTCTATCTTTACCCATCCGCTACTGGACAGTTGTACGACTTACGGGACGCAACTCTTTCAGCCCTTCTCGGACTTTCGGGTAGGCTTCAATAATATCGCCGTGGCGGATCCGATCTATACGGTACCCTTTGCGCTTTGTATAATATTGGGCGCTTTTATTTTTAAAAAATTGCCCATTCGTCGTTACCTGAATATCGCTGGGATTGTGATTAGTTCTTGTTATTTGATTTGGACCGTTTATAACAAGCACAGAGTAGATACCGTCATTGAACAATCTTTAGCGGACCAAGGGATCACTTATGATCGATATATGAGTTCACCGACGATTCTTAATAATCTTCTTTGGAATGTAGTGGTGGAGTCCGATTCTGTTTTCTATCAGAGTTTATATTCGGTATTGGATAAAGAACCCAAGATCCCCAAGTGGAATACTTTTCCGAAGCGATGGCATTTGTTGGATGGGCACTGGGAAGATAAATCTATTCAGACACTTACCTGGTTTACCAGTGGCTACTATAATGTGGTGCCACTCTCTGGCGATACTTTGCAAATAAGTGATCTTCGTTTTGGGACGTTGGGGGAAGAGGCAGATTCTCCGGATGATTTTGTCTTTAGGTTTATGCTTACAGAAGAGGATGGAGTATTAATGGCTCGGCAAAATGAAGAACGCCCTGCGGTCGAGGATGATACCTTTGCTAAGTTCTTTGAACGTATTATGGGCAAATAAGCAAAGATTCATCTATTTTTGAGGAAAAATTTCAGGCTTTTCAATTTGAGCAGCTTAAAGGACAGGGGTAATAAGCCCTTAGGAGCCTCAAAATCACTTTAAGGTATATTTAAGATTACTCATTATTGTAGTTTTTAAGTAATCCGTATATTTGTATCATACAAGCTGAATCTATATATATTGCAAATCTGCAATCCCCGAAAACGTAATTTTCAAATCACGCATTTTACATAGAGGACATCTAAAGGGCTTTGGTCTGGTTCAGACCAATTGATCAGTATTATTTAAACCATAAAAATCAAATGATGAAGAAAACATTAATGTTTGTAATGGTCCTGGCCGGACTGTTTTTAGTAAAAGATGT
>JAHDHW010000123.1:4929-16502 GCA_020631105.1 Saprospiraceae bacterium
GGCTCCGATTGCATTCAAACGTTTATCGATATTTTGATAGCCTCTGTCAATCTGGTTGATATTGCGAATGATGCTTTTCCCACTCGCGGAGAGTGCTGCGATTAATAGAGAAACCCCTGCACGAATATCCGGTGAAGTCATCTCAATACCTCTTAATTTAAATCGACGGTCCAGGCCAATAACAGTAGCTCGATGTGGATCACAAAGGATGATCTGCGCGCCCATGTCAATGAGTTTGTCTACAAAAAATAATCTGCTCTCGAACATCTTCTGATGGATAAGCACACTTCCTTTAGCCTGGGTAGCCATTACCAATATGATGCTCATCAAGTCCGGCGTAAAACCTGGCCATGGTGCATCATAGATGGTCATGATTGAGCCATCAATGAATGTTTGAATCTCATAGTGTTCCTGTGGAGGGATTCTGATATCGTCGCCATGTATTTCTAATTCAATACCTAGTTTTTGAAAAACCGGCAGGATGTTTCCTAATTCATCTATCCGACAATCTTTGATCGTGATGTCAGATTGAGTCATTGCCGCCAGTCCGATAAAACTACCGATTTCAATCATATCGGGTAAGCAGCGATGCTCTGTACCGCCTAATTTTTCTACCCCTTCGATTGTTAATAGATTAGAACCAACGCCAGAAATCTTTGCGCCCATGCGATTAAGCATTTTGCAAAGTTGTTGAAGGTAAGGTTCACAGGCAGCATTATAAATTTGGGTAGTACCTGCTGCCATCACTGCCGCCATGACGATGTTGGCCGTTCCGGTAACGGAGATTTCATCCATTAGGATATAGGTGCCCTGGAGTTTAGGAGACTCGATAAAGTAGATATCTTTATCCTCATCATAATTAAAATTACCTCCTAATTTTTGTAATCCAACAAAGTGAGTGTCCAGTCGTCTCCGGCCAATTTTATCGCCACCAGGCTTCGGTAAGAAGGCTCTTCCAAAACGGGTAAGCAAAGGACCAATTAGCATTACAGAACCTCGAATACCTTTGGCATTCTTCTGGAAATCTTCCGTCTGAAAATAATCCAAATCAATATCATCAGCTTGGAGGCTGTATTGTTCTGGCCCTAGCTGTTCTATTTTGACGCCTAAGCCTTTTAGCAGAGCAATTAATTTTCTAACGTCCAGGATATCCGGGACATTTGATACGGTTACTTTTTGATCAGTAAGTAGAGTAGCGCAAAGAATCTGAAGTACTTCGTTCTTAGCACCTTGAGGGACTAGCTCTCCTTTAAGCTGGTGGCCGCCGATAATTTCGAAAGCATCACTATGCATACAGTGTTTTTTTAATTCGTTGCGAAAATAAAGGAATGAAATCGGAATCAAAATCAAATCCGACATTAAAACGATTTAGTATGGATATTCAGCTTACATTCAACGTATGCTTAAGGTGGAAGTTGTTTGAGAATTGAGGAAATGACCTGAAATAAAACAAAATCCCCCGACCAGTGCATACCAGTCGGGGGATTTTGAATCCAGTGATTTAAACTACTTGCGGTAGTTCTTTTTACCTTTTTTGCCATTATTACGACGGCCTTTATGATGGTCTTTTCGACCTCTGCTATTATTGCTAGGTGGCTTAATACTATTTGTCAGATTATTGAAAGTAGAATCTTTTTCGATGTCTAATTCACCTTTTGACATAGTTCCAAGGTCAGCGATAATTGCTTCATCACTTACGTAATGCTCTTTGTTCCACGTGCGGAAAGCAAGCTTCATATAAGATCCGATAGCCGTTACAAAACCTTCGCGAACTTTGATGTCTTCAATAGATAGCGCTTTATTAATTAGCTTTTGGACGTTATAGCCATAATGGCGAAAACGTGCTGCACCACTTGGGTAAGCTAATTTTGTAGGTTTTTTTACTTTGTCTTCCCGCTTAGGTACTTCACCTATTGTAGGGGTTACATCCAGTTCATAATCAGCGATGCGAAACAAGTGTTTCCAAAGTTTTGGAAGATATTCTTCAATACTTTTATTTTGAGGATTCATCTGGTGCATCAGAGTAATAATTCGCTCTGCGAAAGCTTGTCGGTACTCAGGGTCTTCAATCAGTTTGCACTGATTGACCAATTCTTGTACATTTCGGCCATATTCAGCCATTTCGAGCAAGTCTTTCTGGGAGTTATACTCCATTCTGTGATTTTTCATATCTAATTTTTAGCGGCACATGGCCGAATAATATCTTTATTAAAGCCTACGTGTAGTTATTCAACAGTAACGGACTTCGCTAAGTTGCGTGGTTGATCAACATTACAACCTCTCATCAATGCAATGTGATAAGATAGGAGCTGTAGTGGTACAACTGAAAGCAAAGGCGTAAGGGGTTCGTCGGTATCCGGAATTTCGATAGTATAATCTGCAATTTTGCTGATAACGGTATCACCTTCTTTGACGATCGCAATGACCATACCTTTTCGTGCTTTGACTTCCTGAATGTTACTTACGATTTTTTCGTAGGCACTTTTGTTAGTCGCAATACAAATGACGGGCATATTTTCATCGATGAGCGCGATAGGACCGTGCTTCATTTCGGCGGCCGGATAGCCTTCAGCGTGAATATAAGAAATTTCCTTGAGCTTTAGTGCTCCTTCGAGTGCAATAGGGAAGTTATATCCTCTTCCGAGGTATAATGCATTGTCTGCATCCTTGATTTCTCCTGCGATGAACTCAATTTGTTTCTTAGTGCTTTTGAGAAGGCTTTCGATTTTGTTAGGGATATTTTCTAGCTCTTCCAGTAATTGAAGGTAGTAAGATCGAGGGATCGTTCCGCGCTCATAACCTAAGTGGATTGCCATCATTGACAATAAGGTTACTTGCCCTGTAAAAGCTTTTGTCGAGGCCACTCCGATCTCTGGGCCAGCGTGAATATACGATCCTGCATGGGTCAATCGCGCAATAGAAGAACCCACATTATTTACGATTCCATAGCATAGTGCTCCTTTTTCTTTTGCCAATTCTAAAGCTGCCAGGGTATCTGCTGTTTCGCCAGATTGTGATAGTGCAATCACAACATCATCACTATTGATGATTGGATTACGATAACGCAGCTCAGAGGCATATTCTACCTCAACGGATATACGCGCCAGCTCTTCGAATAAGTATTCGCCGATCAAACCTGCGTGCCAGGAAGTTCCACATGCCGCAATGATAAATCGTTTTGCATTAAAAATACGGTCTCTGGTAGTATCTACACCTCCTACTTTGATCCAACCTTCTTTAGAGTTGATACGTCCACGCATACAATCAGCTACAGTTTGAGGTTGCTCATAGATCTCTTTGAGCATAAAGTGCTCATAATCTCCTTTTTCTAACTCTTCAATCTTAAGATCAACTTCTTGTATAAACGGAGTTTGAATTTCGTCTTCAATAGTTTTGATCTGCAGGTCACCATTACGGTTAACCATTGCAATCTCTTCATCGTTTAAGAAAACAACTTTTTGAGTGTATTCTGCAATTGGTGTAGGATCAGAAGCCACAAAAAACTCGTCTTCTCCAATTCCAATAACTAACGGACTCGCTTTACGTGCTGCAACTAATTTGTCAGGGTCCTGCTTGTCCATGACTACGATAGCATAGGCACCAACCACTTTCGACAAAGCAATTCTGACGGCCTCCTCTAATTTTAGATTATCCCGCTTTTGGATTTCTTCGATAAAGTGCACGAGGACTTCCGTATCTGTTTCACTTTCGAAAACATGCCCTTCTTTTTTTAGTGCTTCTTTAAGTAAGGCGTAATTTTCAATAATTCCGTTATGGATTAAAGTCAAACGACCATTACCCGATACATGTGGGTGTGCGTTGACATTGTCAGGTTTACCGTGTGTTGCCCAACGTGTGTGGCCAATACCGATAGTCCCTTTGATGTTTTTGCCTTTGGCATAATCAATCAGCTCCTGTACTTTACCTTTACGCTTGTAAATGTATAAGTCATCTGAATAAATGGCGACACCTGCGCTATCATAACCTCTGTATTCTAGTCGTTTTAATCCATTGATTAGGATTGGGTAAGCTTGTTTATTGCCAATATAACCAACAATTCCGCACATAATAAATGTAGTTTTTAGGTGTTAATACTGTGTGTTTTTATGCTTTTACTCTAGCTGGGTGTATGCCAGCGTTAATTTCATAGGGTATTTTGAGTGTCCTGGCCCATATAAAACGACTCTGCTTCCACTTTCTTGCTTAGGAAATGCCCTTAAGTATATGATAGGGTCTTCTACCTCGTCAAGAATGGATTGAAAGTAATTGGAGATGTTCATGGTATAAGTCATGATCATTTCACCATCCGGGCCTGTCTCTTCTGTCAGTCGACCGCCAAAATTACTTCCTCCGATGAGTGCATCTGTTAAGGCTAAAAAGCGTTCTGTTTCTTGGTCAAATGCGACTGCTAATAAATTATTTGAAGCGGGATAGTTTTCAGGTTGGTCTTCTCCGAGTACAGCCACCGTATAGGTTAGCTCTGCTTTGTTTACGATGGTCTTATCAAATTGTTCTAAGTTTGGAATCTCAATCTTAGCAACTGGTCCTGCCATCGCTTGAACAAACAATAAACTATCTCCTAAAGTACTGTCTTCAAAGAAATCATCTACAATAGAACCACTAAAATCGTGCTCGAAATTATTGTATTGGATGAATCGGGAAGAAAAGTCATATTGATATTGTCTGTGAATCGTATCATCTACAGTATAATAAAGGGTTATACCAGAGGTCGAAGTAGAGGCAATGTCAAAGCTTAGTAGCCCGGTAGTCTCTGTTTGAGGTTGTAAATGAATCCCTTTAAATGATTCAACAAAATTAGCAGAGGACTCATAAACCGTTTCATCATACTCCATAAATTCCATCCCAAGGTCGTTGGATAAAGGAATCCTTAGACTTGCGGGAATGCCAATTGTATCTCCGTTTGGATTGGTTCTGTAATCAATTAGTCCTTTGATACTGTCCAGTTGAGTTAGTTGTGGTGTGAAACTGGTGATTTCACCCAGTAAGTTAACTTCATCCAGCCCTAAGATGCTGCTAGAGAAATACTCAGCTTCGATGTCTGTACCATCTGTAACTCTAAAAACACTTATACCAAATGGATCCTGATCCAGTACTCCGTAGGTAGCTGTGCTGTCATACTGTAGGGTTAAAATGACAGAATCCAACACTGCATCCTCGTAATCAGGAGTGTCAAAATCTAGAACAACCTGGCCATAGATGCTTGCGGAAACCTTTCCGAAGATCGGATCAGTATAATTACCAAACATAAACTGATCAAATACTATAGCCGGGTCAGGGTCGTAAGTTAATACGGAGTCTTCCTTAACGGTAGAAGCTAATAATTTAATTGTATCAGTAAAGAAAACCTCTACTCGATCGTCTTCTAATAGCTCTGCACCTAGCGGCGTCGGATCATTACATGTATTGATTAACAAGCCAAGTACTAGGGCGTACCACACAAATGAATTTTTTTTCATTGTAACGAAATGAATTTTATAGTGAAACTAAATTCAAGGAAGGCGTAGTTATTTTGAGGCAAGATTTAAGTAAAATAACCTTGCTGGTAAAATAACGAATATCGAATACTGTATATTGAGTATTCGATATTCTTTAGAAAATTATTAATTGAAGATACCCTTATGGTATCCTTTTATTTTTCGACTTCTTGCTCTAAAAGAGAGATGTAAAACTCTAAATAAGCAGGTAAGTACTCTTCTTCGCTTTTAAACTCAAGGACTGGCTTTTCGAGGTTATCCAGTAAATCTTCATTACTTGCTTCTAAGGCTTCACTTCCCCTGATTACAGCATCAGCATAAGTAGTTGCACCCTTATGAAGGGCCATCCCGCTTTCGTTTTGGTAAGCAGATAAATCTTCAGGATCAAGATTGTTGATAGAAGCTTTGTCGATAAATGATTTAGGGAATGAATTACCCAAAGATTGATCGTATAAAGAGTAGACTACCTTAGAATTCTGAAAGATAGGCTCTTTATTATATGCAGTTTTTAAGTAAAAAGGAACAAGGCTGGTCATCCATCCATGACAATGAACGATATCCGGCGCCCATCCAAATTTCTTAACGGTTTCGATTACACCTTTACAGAAAAAGATCATGCGATCAGCATTATCTTCAAAAGGTTGGCCTTTGTCGTCTTCAAAGACGGATTTACGTTTGAAAAAATCCTCGTTGTCAAGGAAGTAAACTTGCATACGTGCTCCAGGCAATGAAGCCACTTTAATTATTAACGGAAAATCATCATCATCGACAATAATGTTCATTCCTGAGAGTCTAACTACTTCGTGTAGTCGGTGTCGCCTTTCATTGATGGTCCCAAAACGTGGCATAAGCACTCGGATCTCCATTCCATTCTCTTGTACGTATTGTGGGAGTCGACGCGCAATTTCAGATATTTCTGAAAGCGCGGTGTAAGGCTGCATTTCCTGAGTTACGATCAGGACTTTCTTCTTATCCATATACACTTTATTTAAAAAAAGAATTTTCTACTTCAATGAACAGATGTGCAAAAGTAGTAAAAAAATAACACTTCTTTAGCAAATGAGTTCTATTCTTTCCGTTAACGGCATGTTAACAGAAAGACCTATATTTGCCCAGTTTCCCGATATTTTCAAGGTTTTTGATAAAATCTAACACTTAAAATTATTGCCTTTTTATGATACTTTTTAAGCGTGTAATTGACCTGCAGGAATACCTTCGTTCTAAGAAAGATCAAGGGGACCAAATTGGGTTTGTACCTACTATGGGCGCATTACATCAAGGGCATTTGTCACTGATGAAAATTTCTAAAACACATTGCGACATTACTGTATGTAGCATCTTTGTAAATCCTACTCAGTTTAATGACCCGGGGGACTTAGCAAAATACCCACGGACAATAGGAGCAGATATTGATCTATTAACGTCTGTCGAAGTAGATGTGTTGTTTCTGCCACCAGTAGAAGAAGTGTATCCTGAGGGGCTGGATACCAGCATTGATGTGGATTTTGGTGAGCTGGCTAATGTAATGGAAGGCGCTTTTCGCCCTGGGCACTTTGATGGTATGGCACAGGTAGTTTGGCGTTTATTAAGTATTGTAGAGCCCGATAAGTTGTTTATGGGACAAAAAGACTTTCAACAAGTAGCAATAGTGCAAGAAATGCTTAAACAATTTGAGGCTCCTATAGAACTTATTCGTTGCCCGATCGTAAGAGAGGAAGACGGTTTGGCTATGAGCTCCCGAAATGTCCGTCTGAGTCCGGAAAATCGCGGAGCGGCGGTAGCTTTAAGCCGGACGTTAGAACAAGCGAATGAAAAAATGTCTGGCGCGTCTCCTAAAGAAATTTGTGCCTGGGCAATGGAGGCATTAGCACTGCCAAATTTTAAACCAGAGTATTTTGAAATTGTTGATGGAGTGACCTTGCAGGCGATTGATGCTTTTGAAGATGCAGATCTTGTGGTAGCTTGTACAGCTGTTTGGGTAGGGGATGTTCGTTTGATTGATAATCGTATATTGAAAGAAAACTAAGGGAAGCCCTGAGTTTTTACTATTTATAGGCTTAATTGCCCCACATAACCATATCAACACAATACCTAAAACGCAAACTTTTTCTCGGATTTTATTAATTTTGCTGATATGCTTATACAAAGATTCAAATCAAAAATTCATCGGGCGCGAGTAACGCAAGCTGATCTTAATTATGTAGGTAGTATTACCATTGACGAAGATTTAATGGATGCTGCTAATATGATAGAAGGCGAACGTGTACAAATCGTCAATAATAATAACGGTGAACGACTAGAGACTTATGTCATCAAAGGAGAGCGCGGTTCAGGCGTAATTTGCCTGAATGGTGCTGCGGCGCGTAAAGTTGCCGTTGGAGATATTGTAATTATCATTTCTTATGCCTGGATGAATATCGAAGAAGCGAAAGTCTTTCAGCCAGTTGCTGTTTTTCCGGATGAAAAAAACCTAATATAAAGTAACGCTTCCTTGAATAAATACCTAGTCAATATTCTCAAATTCCTGGTGTTTTTGAGTGTAGGTCTTGGCATTCTTTACTTCGTTTATTTAAAGTACAATGCCTCCTATCTCGAACAGTGCAAACTTGATGGTATTGCAGATGCGGATTGCAATTTGGTCCAAAAGATCAAGGATGACTTCATGAGCGCCAATTTCTTTTGGATATTCATGGTGATCATAGCTTTTACGATTAGTAATATTAGTCGCGCCTTACGGTGGAATATGCTGATCCGGCCTTTAGGCTATAAACCTAAACTCTCTAATGCATTCCTTACAATTATTGTAGGATACTTTGCAAATATGTTTCTGCCTCGTATCGGCGAAGTCGCCCGTGCAGCAACAATGTCGCGCTACGAAAAAATTCCTACGGAGAAACTATTGGGAACTATTGTCGTCGGTAGGGTTGTGGATGTGATTTGTTTTGCCTTAGCAATTGGGCTAACCGTCTTACTCGAATATGATACCGTGCTCAATTACCTGAGCGAAAACCAGAGTGAGACTCCTGCTGAATCTGGAAGCTTCTTCAATAGCATAATCTTTTATGCTTTGATTGGTATGGGGGGGATTGCACTATTGTTACTGCTATTCCGCAAGCAAATAATGCAGACTGCTATTTATAATAAAGTTGCCGGATTTATTCAAGGTTTGTGGGAAGGAGTGAAAACGGTCAAGGACCTGGATCGACCCTGGCTCTTTGTTTTACATAGTGTGAATATCTGGGTAATGTATTACCTGATGACTTATCTTTGTTTCTTTGCCTTTGCACCTACTGCCGGATTATCCCCAATGGCAGCAATGATGGCCTTTGTATTCGGTGCATTTGGGATTTTGATTCCCTCACCAGGTGGAATGGGAACTTATCATTTCTTTACTACTGAGGCTTTGCTGATTTATGGTATGCAACAGGCGGATGCTTTTTCATTTGCTAATATTTTATTCTTTTCAATTCAGTTAGGTTGTAATATTTTGATCGGCTTATTAAGCGTTCTATTACTGCCTTGGCTAAACAAAGGATACATTCCGGCGCCTCAAAAGCAGGTAGCTGTTGAGGCTGGCGAAGTATCGGTATAAGGCAAATATCAATATTTAGTAAACCCAAGTTTTTTTATGATACTTCGATCCTTACGTGCTAAGATCCATACCCAGGCAACTGCGACAGCGCAGGTGCGCAACTGGCAACAATCGGGCAATAAGGTCGTATTTACTAACGGCTGTTTTGATATATTGCATTACGGGCATTTGCATTACCTTGCAGAGGCTCGGGATCTAGGAGATCAACTTGTGATCGGACTTAACTCTGCGGCATCTGTTAGCCGCCTCAAAGGAGCTCATAGGCCAATTAATGATGAACAAACAAGACTTTTTCAACTCGCTGCTTTACAAATGGTAGATATGGTGGTTATCTTTGAAGAAGACACACCATTTAATTTAATCCAGGCATTAGAACCAGATGTGTTGGTCAAAGGTGGGGATTGGCAACCTGAGCAGATTGTAGGTGCGGACATAGTACTAGCAAAAGGTGGAGCGGTAAAAAGTTTAGGGTTTGTTGAAGGATATTCGACCACAAAAATTGAGGATAAAATAAAGAATAGCTAAAGAACAACTGTTTAATTTTCAGCGTATAGTGTGCGCTGCGAGCACATTAAAATCCCTGTATTAAAATTCCGATTTCAAATGAAAATAAAATCTCTGATTTCTTATCTCGAAACTATTGCTCCTCCGATGTATCAGGAGTCTTATGATAATGCCGGGTTAATCGTTGGGGATGCAAATGCGGAAATCAATGGTGTGATGCTTTGTCTGGACTCAACAGAGGGGGTACTGGAAGAAGCGATGGAGAAAGGTTGCAATTTGGTGATAGCTCACCATCCAATTGTCTTCAAGGGACTCAAGCGATTTAATGGTAGCAACTATGTAGAGCGTGTAGTCATCAAAGCAATTAAAAATGATATTGCAATCTATGCCATTCATACGAATCTGGATAATGTATACCACCAAGGCGTTAATGCTAAAATTGCAGAAAAATTAGGCTTACAAAATACCCGAATCCTTGCTCCCAAGAAGCTGTTGAAAAAGCTGACAGCTTATGTTCATCCTAATTATGTTGAAGTGGTTAGGGCAGCACTTGCTAATACAGGCGCTGGTTCTGTGAATGGACTTGAGCAGCGGAGTCACGTATCAGTGGGCGTAGGACATCAGAGAGAGAAAGGAAGTGCAGAGGTTAAGATTGAGACCCTTTTTCCGGCGGATCTTCAGAGGAGGGTAGAGAATGCGTTTTTGCAGTCTTATCCAGATGGAAATGCAGCTTATGAAATCAGTACAATTGAAAATGCCAATACCTATCTAGGGTCTGGTATGATCGGTGATTTGGTCGAGCCAATAGCAGAAACAGTGTTTCTGAAAAACCTGAAGTCTGCTATGAAGGCAGGCGTTGTTCGCCATACCAAACTCCGAAATAAACGCGTTCGGAAAGTAGCTGTTTGTGGAGGGGCAGGAGGCTTTTTGCTAAAGCATGCGATTCGACAGGAGGCTGATGTTTTCGTGACAGCAGATTATAAATACCATGAATTCTTCGATGCAGATGGAAAAATTGTAATCGCTGACATTGGACATTACGAAAGTGAGCAGTTTACGATCGACTTATTATATGAGATTATAAGTGAGAAATTTAGTATCTTTGCGGCTCATTGCACCAAGGTAAATACCAATCCGGTGAAATATTTGTAAATAACTTAAGTTGTTGATGGTCAAAATTTTACATAATGTTTTGATTGTCAATGTTTTAAAATTAGATAAAATTTTTAATCGTATATGGCAAGTACAACTGAATTAACCATTGCTGAAAAATTGAAGCAACTCTACGAATTGCAATTAATCGACTCCGAAATTGATGAAATTGCGGTCTTGAAAGGAGAACTTCCGATGGAAGTACGTGACCTAGAAGACGAAATCGTTGGTCTTGAGACGAGAGTTGGTCGATTACAAGGCAATGTTGCAGATATTGATAGTGAGATTTCTAAGCACAATGCCAATATCAAAGAAGCAGAGGCACTTATCGAACGTTACGAGAAGCAGATGGATAATGTGAAGAATAATCGTGAGTACGATGCCCTTCAAAAAGAGTTGGAACTACAACGCTTGGAGATTCAGCTTTCGGAGAAAAAGATTCGGGAAGCAAATGCAATTCGCTCTGGAAAAGAAGAAACTCTAAATGCAGCAAATGAGCGTTTAGAAGCGAAAAAAGCAGACTTCGAAGTCAAAAAGGTAGAGCTCGAAAAAATCATCGAAAAGACTGAAGCGGATGAACAGAAGTTGATGAAAAAGTCTGAAAAAGCGAAAAAGAAAATCGAAGAACGATTAATCAAAAGTTACGAGCGTGTTCGGACCAGCTACCGTAACGGTTTGGCAGTAGTAACGATCCAGCGTAATGCTTGTGGTGGTTGCTTCAATAAAATACCACCTCAGGTACAATTGGAGATTGGAATGCACAAGAAAGTAATTGCTTGTGAGCATTGTGGTCGAATTCTAGTGAATGAAAATTTATTAGAAACTGTTAA